>CAVJHK010000004.1:0-43097 GCA_963649295.1 Lachnospiraceae bacterium
TATATACGCAAGTTCTTGCGTGAATGTATTTGTTATTCATACAGATAGTATAGCACAAATAACAAATAAATTCAATATTTACGCATTTATCTATAATACATATAATAACAATATCAGACAAATTGACGGGCTTTCATCTCGGATACAAGTAACCGAGATGAAAGCCCGACTACTTAAAAAAATAAATATAGGTAAATTATGAGGGAATTACCGTGACCTAATGAAAGCGTAAGTGAACCTCTTTATTGAATTTTTTATGTTTTTTTGCTATAATCTGTTTCCGCACCCTGTAACAGGAGGTAAGTTTTTTTGAGAAGATACAGACTCAGAATAGGGCTCGATGTCGACGATACGCTTTATGATTGCAACGCTTATGCGCTTTCGATCGTAAACAAGAATCATCCCGATGAAGAGCCGGTAAAAATAAATGACATAAAGGGATGGGGAAATTACGGAAGGCATTTTGAAGAACGCATTGCACTTTATTCGAATCCCGAATTTGTGCGCACCCAGCCGATACTTCACGGAGCGCAAAAGTTTGTGCGTGATCTGTCAAAGCAGGCCGATGTGTTTTTTGTAACGGCTGTTCCCGCCGCATGCATGAGCGCACGCGCAGAGAGACTTTTACAGGACTTCCCCGAGGTTCCGTCCCAAAATATTATAATTGGCACAAGAAAAGATGTTTTTGCGCTTGATATGCTCCTTGATGACGGAGCTCACAATATTGCATCTTCAAAGGCGGTTTATCCGGTGCTTTTCAGAAAGCCGTGGAATATGGATATGTCGGGTATTTTGTCAGTAAACGGATATTCCGATTTTATGCAGCTTTTTAAGATGGTAAGAAATTCGTTTATCGAAAAAACACCCGATCTTTCCGAAGGAGGCGTGATATGCCTTGTCGGTCCCACAGGCTCTCTCAAAAACGAAATCGCCTATGAGCTTACAAAGAATTCGTCGGAATTTAAGAAACCGCTCGGATCGACCACAAGACCCAAAAAAATCGATGAGGCTGACAATGCCTATCGCTTTATTACAGAAGAACAGTTTTTGGAAGAAAAGGAGTCGGGGCAATATCTTGAAACTACCGTATATTCCAAATATCATTTCGGAACGCAGACAAGGGAAGTACACAAAATCGTTGAAGAGGGAAATTTGGCGGTCCTTCCGATTGACATATGCGGTGCGTTGTCAGTGAGAAACGCATATCGCGGGCGGACGCTCATGGTATTTGTAAACCGCGAAAAATCGCTTGTTTTAAAAAATATAATTTCACGTGCGTCGGATGACGATGACAAGGTAAGACGTATTATGTCACTTGACATTGAATATCGTAATGCGGAGATTTGCGACCTCGAAATAAAATGTGAGAACAGCGCTTATGATGCGGCAAACGAATTAAGAGAAATTATCAGAAAGAGCATGTGACAACAGGGAAAACAAAAACAATATGTACGAAAACTTTTTGGAAAAAATAAAACAATATGACACAATAATAATTCATAGGCATTATAATCCCGACGGAGACGCAATCGGAAGCCAGGTCGGATTAAAGCACCTTATTTTGGCAAATTTCCCCGACAAAAAGGTATATATGGTGGGAGATGAGGCGGGTCGCTACGCATTTATGGATGATTCCGTTATGGATACGGTGGAAGATTCAGAATACAATAAAGCGCTTACCTTTGTTCTTGATTCAGGAAGTCCCAACATGGTATGTGACGAAAGATATAAAACGTCCGCTTTTTCAATAAGAATAGATCATCATATGTATACCGGAAGCTTCACGGATGACGAAATAATCGATTCTTCGGTTGAGAGCTGCGCAGGAATTATTGCCGGTATTGCAAGAATACTTTCTCTTAATGTAAATGAAATATGCGCCCGTTCCCTTTTTACCGGAATGGTGACGGATTCGGGACGCTTCCGTTTTGATTCGGTTTCGGCAGATACGTTTTCCCGTGCGTCTTTCCTTATGGAAAAGCATAAAATCGACTTTAACGATTTATATTCCAAAATGTATGCGGAAGACTTCGCATCACTTCGCCGCAAAGCCGAATTTACCTTAAAAATCAAATTTACAAAAAATAACGTCGCATATATTTATACGGACAAGGAAGAGGTCGAAAGAAGAATCAATGAAGGCATGACCGCATTCGGAATCTCCCGAGGAATGGTAGGGGTGATGGGAGACATTAAAGGCGTAAATATATGGGTGAATTTTACCGAAAGCGAAGGAAAAATACTTACTGAAATTCGTTCGAACAAATTTAACATAAACAAAATTGCCGTAAAATACGGCGGGGGCGGTCATGAGCATGCAAGCGGCGCAACGCTTGCTTCTTATGAAGAAGCGATGAATATGCTAAACGATTTGGACGAAATGATGCAATGATATTTATTCAAAACGAAAGGGTTTTAGGGTGAAGGATATGACGGATAATTCGGAAATCAAACAGCAAATTTTGAACAAGATCAGGGAGTATGACAGAATCATCATAGGAAGGCACATAAGGCCCGACGGAGACGCGGTTGGGTCAACAAACGGACTTATGTCGATACTCAAAGAAACGTTTCCCAAAAAGGAAATTTATGTTGTAAACGAGGATTATTCGGATTATGTCGGTTTTCTCGATGACGATAAGACGGTTCTTTCGGACGAAATGTACGAAAATTCGCTTTTTATAGCCGTAGATACGGCAAATGTCGAAAGGCTTTCGAATACAAAATACAATCTTTCAAAGGAAATAATAAAAATCGATCATCATGTTGACATTGCACCGTTTGGAAATATTTCGTGGGTGGAAGACGAAAGATCGTCTGCATGCGAAATGATTGCCGATTTTGTGATGACCGTGCCCGAGCTCAAAATGACAAAGAGGGCGGCAGAGTGTCTGTTTGTCGGAATGGTGACGGATTCCGGAAGATTCAGATTTTCGAGCACGACTGGCGATACAATGCGTATTGCGGGATTTTTGCTTGATTATAAGCTTGATCTTGAAACAATTTATGCTCACCTTTATCTTGATGAATTTGATTATTTAAAGTTCCAGTCTTTTGTATTCGGTGAAATAAAGCGTACCGAAAGCGGTGTTGCGTATATTTATATTACAAAAAAAATGCAGGAGGACTGGCATCTTTCAAATGAGGATGCAAGCAATGTGATTTCGCTTCTTAATTCGATTAAGGGATCGATTATATGGATTGCGTTCATAGAAAATCCTTTTAATGACGATATACGTGTGCGGCTTCGTTCCAGATTTGTAACAATCAACAAGCTTGCGGAAAAATATTCGGGCGGCGGACACGAGATGGCTGCGGGAGCCACCGTTCATTCGGAAGAGGAGATGAATGCGCTTATTCTTGATGCGGATAAGCTTTCAAAGAATTATAAGGCCGCAAATACCGGCTGGATGTAAAAACATGGCAAATATAAAAAGCAAAATAAAGATGCCGTAAAGACAAAATATAAAATAAAAAATCGGGAAGTTTAAAAACCTCCCGATTTTTTGTTGTTTCTTAGGTTAAGCAACAGCCTTATATAATATTATCTTGTTTCCTTTTTCTTGGAAATCATCATCATTGCAAAGGAGCCTGCAATCATAATCATAAGCATTATCATAACCATTGTAGCCATATCGCCCGTTGCGGGTGTCTTGTCTGCGGAACCTACCACATAGGTGCATCCCTTTGTGAATTCAACGGTGCCATTGTAATTTGTGATTGTACCGGTAACCGTGATAACGTCGCCGACTGAGAAATCGCTTCCGCCTGCCAAACGGTAAGCTACAATTGTCTTATCACCTACTTTAAGTGTAACGGTGATGTTGTTGTAGTAGGATTCACTGTAAGCAGTGTCAATCGATACGATTTCGCCTGTGATTTCCTGAATTCCGGCAAGAGTTTCGCCGCTTTCAAGAGCATATGCTTTTTCCATAACGAGAGCATCCTTTGCAGCTGCAAGGTTTTGACCTTTTATATAGGTGCAGCCCTTGTCAAATTCAAGAGTACCCTTGTAGTTCTTGATTGTACCTGTAACCGTGATAACGTCGCCGACTGCGAGATCGCTTCCGCCCACAAGTTTGAAGCACTGAATTGTTGTGCCTGATACGTCCATGTTAACGGTGATATTGTTGTAGGACTCACTGTAAGTCGTAACGATTTCGGTAATCTTTCCCGACAAAACCTGAGTTCCGGACATTGTTTCACCTGTGCCGAGTGCGGCAATCTGCTTAATCAAAACTTCCTGCTTTGCCTGTTCAACGGACAATAATTTGGAATATGTGCAACCCTTGTCAAATTTAAGTGTTCCCTTGTAATTCTTAAGAGTACCCGTAACCGTGATAACGTCGCCGACAGCAATGTCACTGCCGCCCACAAGTCTGAAGCACTGAATTGTTGTGCCGTTTACGTCCATGTTAACCGTGATATTGTTGTAGGACTCAATGTAAGCTGTAACGATTTCGGTAACCTTACCCTGGAGTACCTGAGTGCCGGAAATCGATTCGCCGCTTTCAAGTGCCGCAAGCTTTGAAAGAACCTCTGCCGTGCAAAGATCCGTTGCTTTTGCTTCAACATTTATTTCAAATTTTTCGGTCTTGGATTCGGTACCGCATTTTGCAGTAACGGTGATATTTACGGTTGTGGCATTTTCGGCCTGCTTTATTATGAGTGTGCCTGCATCCGAGAATGAGGCATTGCCTGTTACGTCATAAGCAAGCGATACGTCGTTATATGTGCTTCCTTTTTTCGGGAGAGTGAGCTCTGTGTCTTCCTGAATCTTTGCGGGAATACCAAGCTTTTCGATTTCAAATGCTGCTTTTTCGGCATCGCTTCTGTTGGGAAGCTGAAGGTTTGCAAGGCAATTTGAATCTACGGGTGAGAGATAAAATGCTCCATCATAAAGTGTAAGAATACCTGTAACATCTGCGGTATATCCGATATGACTTAGGAACTCAGTCTTAAATGCCGACTGTTCGTCTGACGTAATCGGGCAAACCGACGAAGAGAGACGGATATATGACTGCTTTCCGGCAAGTTCAAACATATAATATGTTGTATCCGAACCCTGACCGATGATTTCAACACCCTTAAGTGTAACAAGGAGACCCTGCTTTTCGGTGAGAGAGGAGTCCTTTAAGGATTCTGCCTTTGTATATTTATCGGTATAATCGGTTGCTGCGACTGTCTTGATTGTCGAATCAACGATTTCAACGGAAGCCCCCGTGATTTCGTATGTGCCCGAATATGTATCGCGTGTACCTGTTGCACGGATTGTCATGCCGATCTTAAGACCGAGATCCGAAATGGGATCCTGTGACATGTTGTAAATATAATATCCGCCGTCCGAATCCTGGAAGTAGATGCAGTTTGACGAATTGCCCTTGGATTTTGCAATGATACCTGTGATTGTGCCGTTTACGACAACCGTTGTGTCGTCTGCCGCAGCCGCATATTCTGCCCATGTGAGCTCTTTATATGCGGGAACGAAATGAGCAAACGAAACGGATTTTGAATTTCCGTTTGCGTCGGAAACGGTTGCTGTAAGATTGTAATCGATTTGGGCCGTTGTCTTTTCGTCAACATCGATTGTAACCATCTTCTTTGAATCCATTGTGCCGACGGTTACTCCCTTTGTTACATCAACCGACCATGCAACATTGTATGTTATGCCGTCAATCTTTACAACGCCGACAACGGTATAATCGGAAGCGGTTGCCGTTGCGCTGCCGTCACTTGATGCGTACATTGTGTTTAAGTAATCCTTTGCTGCCGTAACACCCGCATCGGAAACGGGAGTAGGGGTGGGAGTCTGTGTTGCGACTGCCTTGGTGGGAGCGGGTGTAGGTGTTACGCTTGCCTCTTCTTCGTCACCGCAGGCCGCAAAACATGAGATGCTCATTGCCGCAACAAGCAGCAACGAAAAGAATTTTTTCATCTTCATTTTTTTGTCCTTCCGTATGTTTTTTAGTGGTTGATTGTAGTGATATATTCTTTAGACAAAACCTTGATTTGGTAATCACCGTTATAATACTCGACGATACCCTTTACGGATATTTTTTCGCCTTCGTACAGATCGGCTGTTATCAAATTGCGGTTTTCGTCATAAAGCACTGCTGTTCTGACGGTTATATATAATCCGTCCTCGGACTTACAATAAAGAGTCATTGCCCCGTAAGAGGAGCTCGATTCGTTTGTTGTTGTGGAAGTCTTGTAAACCTCCAGGTTGTCCATTGAAATTGTGCTGCCGAGAATAAGCTCGGCATAAGAAAAATCTTTTGTATTTCCGTTTTCGTCTTTTACGGTTACACGCCCGTTAACAAATTTTTCAGGTGGAATTATGGCAAATGCCGCCGAATGTCCGGTACTTATGAGCTGCAAATTTGAAGGATCGTTCGGCTTCATTACCTTATATTGAACGTCGGCAATCTGATATGTGCCGCCGGCCTCATAATATTGGCATGATCCCACAATTCTTACACGATTGCCCACATGCAAAATCTCAAGCCCGCCGCCGCTCAAATTGTATCCGTAATAAACGGCGATTCCGTTATAAAGGTCGTTTTCGGGATCGTATTCCTCAACATATACCGTATTTTCGGAATTCATTGTGACAACGCCTTCAAAGGCAACCTTTTTGCCGCTGTAATCGGCTATGTTTTGACGAAGCTCGGAGAGAGTAAGCTCATAGGCGTCACCGTAATAGAAATCGGGATCCTTTTCGCCCGAATAAATCTTGAGCTTGCATGCCTTGGCATTTGTAAGTGCCGCCATCGCGATTGTTCCGTAGCGGTTGTTTGCGGTTGATGAAGCAATCGCAAGTCCGTTTTGGAGTATTTCCAAATTCAAGTTTCTGTATTCGGAGGATGCATCCGTTTTATACCAAACCCATACAAGATAGCGTCCGCCGGTGGAATCCAAGTTCCAGGAGGAATTATCGGATTCAAGTATTATCGATGTGGCATCCTGCAGTTTTTCGCGTGTAAAAGCGGATGCAGCCTTTCCCCATTCCTCGATTTTGCCGGTGGATTCCGGTGTGTTTATCGCAAGAAAACGGGCTTTTAAGATACCGTCAGGTATTACATCAGACGGCACATTAAAGTGAACCGTGTCTCCGTCAACAAAATTTCTTACGGTTGCGTTTATTTTTGCGGTATTGCTTGTCATATCGAGAGAGAGCGTTGCCGCATAGTCAACGTAAACGGGTTCGGGCGTAAGCGTAGGGGTAGGTGTATTTGTTGCTGAGGGAGCCTCGGTAATTATGGGGGTCGCAGTCGGTATAACGGAAAGCTCCTTTTCGCTTGTGCCGCATGCGGAAAGTGTAACACACGATACAAGCAAAAACATTGATATTGTTATTTTTGATAAGGTGATATTTTTAAACATTTTTATTCCCAAAATTAATAATTGCAATTTGCAACGGCCTCGGCAAATGCCGCATCTATATTCTTGTCGACATCGCCTGTGATAAGGAAGCACTTTTGAAGTAAGGACTGTACCTGATCACGAGCCTTTGACGAACCGTTGAAGGCGGGAGATACATAGTAAGCGTCTTCCTGTTCAAGGCAGATTTTTGCGGAAAGTGCCGAAATGTATGTGCCGCCGTCTGCTTTTGCAAGATGTGCTGCATAAATCGGGTTATTTTCAACAGACTTAAGAACCGGAACATATCCCGAAGCAATCGAGAATGCTGCCTGGAATTCTACGTTTGTTGTAAGGTATTTTACAAAGAGCCAGGATGCGATAACTTCCTGAGAATTGTCCTTCTTAAAAATACATACCGACGGACCCTGTGAAATAACCTTGGGGTTGGACGGGTCAACCTGAGGAATCGATGCGATGCCTACTTCAAAAGGATAATTTCCCGAACTGTCGGCAGTCGGACGCTGGTGAGTTGCACCTGCTGAAGAACCGATCGACATATAGCTTCTTGTGCCTTCTTCGGCTACAAAAAGTCCGGATGTGTATGCGCCGTAAAGCTGCTGCGTTGTGACAAGGTCATTCTGATACCATTCTCTGAAACGTTTTACGAAGGATTTGTTTGTGTCATTGTCAAATAAGAAGTGGTCGCCTGTTGCGCTTGTATAGGGAGAACCATACTGCTCACACATTGTGATGAACCAGTTTGCTTCGGAGTCATATCCGAGAGGAATGCACTCGGGATCGATTTCCTTTATGAGATAGCAAAGCTCTTCCATTTCGTCCCATGTTGTGGGTACGCTTAAGCCGTTCTCATCAAAGAAGGTCTTGTTGTAATAAAGGACTTCCGTTGATTTTGAGAAGGGGAGAGTATACATATGAGAATCACCATACGAGCTTCCTTCCGCATAATAACCGTCAATGAAATCGTTGATCTCGGAATCTGTGAGACCGAGAATTTCCGTTGTGCCATCGGCATGGGTAACTGTCTCGGTGCTTGCGATCAGGTTATCAAGATGTACAACGCCCTTTGCAAGATTGTAAAGAGCAACATGGTCGGGATAGCAATAAGCAATATTGGGCTCTGAGCCTACCGTAAGCTCCTGGCTTATCTGGTCTCTTACGTCATCGTAGGAACCCACCTGTGACCATTCGATTGTAATATTCGGATAGAGCTTGTTGAACTCTGCGATATATTCGTCAAGTACGGATGAAAGGTTTGTTCCCATCGTATGATAAAACGTGATTGTTACGGCCGAACCGTCATATCCGCCTGCGGGAACCGTGAAATTTGCGCTGTCTGCAGAATCTGCCTTTGAGGTGTCATCCGTTTGGGCTTTTGGTGCCTCCGTGACAGATGCATTCGGCGTAGGCGTCGTGTTTGCGGATGAATTATTTCCGCTTCCGCCGCATGCCGTGAGCAGCATCGTTGATGCCGTTATGAGGCATGCAAAAGATCTTAAAAATCTTTTTTTCATAATAGTGTCTCCTTTTGTATCTTTATTTAAACCCTTTTGGGGTCAAATACGTTTAAAAATGCCGGGAGTTAATGAAAGAAGAATCATAAACTCCGTATAATGATTGTTATCCCTTGATTCCCGAACGGCTTACGCCCTTCATGATATATTTGCGAAGGAATACAAATACAAGGAAAAGAGGGAGGGATACGATTGCAACGGCCGCCATCTGTACAGGATAATCAACATCCCCCGTTGAAGCTGTGAATGCGTTTCTGAGTCCGTTTGTTACAAGCTTGTGATTGTCGTCGTTTGCGACGAGTCTGGGCCAAATGTATGAATTCCATGCACCCATCATTTTGAGGATTGTGATTGAAATGAGAGTGGGGAGCGACAACGGCACCATAACCTTTAAGAGATATTTTATATCGCTTGTTCCGTCAACCTTTGCCGCAAGATAAAGCTCGTTTGGTATCTGCATAAAGTTTTGACGCAAAAGATAAATATAAAACACGCTTACAAGGAAGGGAACGATAAGTACGGTATAGGTATTTATCCAGTGCAAATTTGTGACCGTGCTGTAGTTTGTGATTGTAAAAAGCTCGCCGGGAATCATCATTGTTGCCATGAGAAAGCCGAACATCGCGTCCTTGCCCTTAAATTCGAGTCTTGCGAAAGCAAAGGCGGAGAGTACGGTTATCACAAGTGAGAGTATCGTTGAAACTATTCCGACATACATTGTATTAAGGAAAAGTCTGCCGAGGTTTGCCGTTGTGAATGCCGACGGATAGTTTGTAAGTATGATTTTTTTGGGCCAGAATGTGGGCACGTTTAAGCGATATTCGTCAAGTGATTTGAGGGACGAGTTAATCATCCAGTAAAACGGAAAAAGGATGATTATCGCCATGATGACCAAAAAAGCATAAACCAAAATCTTTACTAAGATTTTGGTGACCTTTTGACGGGCGGTCACCGTAGAGAGGTCTTTTTCATGCATAACCGTTAAATTTTCAGACATAATTTTCACCTCTCTTAATAATGTACTTTCTTTTTGCTGATACTTAAGTTAAGCATCGTAACAACAAAGATGATCGCAAAGAGAACAAGGGCGGATGCGCTTGCAAGTCCGTAGTTGTTGTCTGCGAGGGAATCATATATGAAGCCTACCATTGTCTGGAGCTTTCCGGATTCTCCGACAGGTCCCATCGTTTCTCCGAAAATACCGACTATGCTCGTATATTCCTTAAATCCGCCGATAAAGCCCGTGATTATTACATATGCGAGCATGGGAGAGAGAAGAGGAATCGTGATTCTTGTAAGTACTCTTCTCCTTGGTGTTCCGTCAACCTTTGCCGCATCGTAATATTGCTTGTTTATCGACTGAAGTCCGCCGAGCAAAATGAGAATCTTGAAAGGAAGTGCATTCCAAACAATATATATTACCATGACGGCAATGTTTGCCGCATAAGAGGAGCCTGCGTTGATCCAGTTGATTCTTGTGCCTCCGAGTGCTTCGATTAAGTTATTTACGATACCGAGCGACGTGATTGTCGAAATATGCTGTACGGAAAAATAAGTTTTAACCGCATCGCCTTCCTTTATGGGATTTTGCATGAAATAAAGGCGGTAACCCGTTACTTCGCCGGAATCCGACAATACCTCTTCCGTGTGAATTTCTGCGGCAAGAGATATATCATCCGTCAGCTGAACGGAAGGAGATGACGTAACTTTATTTACGTTAAGATATTTTGTTCCTTCGTCGGTATTTGCTATAAGGCGATAGGTGTTATCGGAAACAAGCGTAAAATATATTTTGCTTCCCGATACATCCGTGCTTTTGCCGGATTTGTGCTTTGAGGAATAATTTGCGATAACGTCAACCTTGTCAGTTTCCTTGTTGTCGGTCATATCCATATAATAGTATATTCCGTTAACGTTTCCGATAAAGTAATAATTTCCGTCCGAGCGTGTTTCAAGCTCGAACACGGACGCCTGCTCTGTTTTTGTGCGTGTATAAATTGCATATTCGGTCTTGTAGAGGTTTGTGGTATTTCCGATGATGTTGAACATTGCCGCAAATACCATGCCGATTGCGATTGAGTTTGTTACATAAGGAAGGAAAAATATTGTTTGCAAAAATTTTTGCAATACCTTTATCGAGTTAAGTGCAACCGCAATCAAAAGGGCAAGTGCGGTTGAAATCGGAACCGTAAGAACACAAAGTAATATTGTATTCTTTAAGCATGTGGTGAATGAGCCGTATGCAAGTACTTTTTTGAAGTTTGCGATTCCGAAAGCAAATTTTGCTCCGCCGACGGCCTCAAGCGGCTTGTAATCCGCAAGAAAAGCCATACGAACAGTATTTATTATCGGCCATACCGTGAATACCGCAAGGAGTATAAGAGCCGGAGCAAGGTATATATAGGCCTTCCACTCGTGTTTACTGTCTACCATTTATCTTACCTCACAAAGTATTCTTTCTTCGGTTTCGGCATTAAAGAGGAAAATCTTGTTTTTCTTGATGCCGAATTTAACCGTTTTTGCGTCTTTCTGAATCTTTATGTCCGAATCGATGATCGAACGGACAACGGGATTTAGGGAAGCGGGATTCGTCGAAACTATGCTTGAATCTCTTCCCATTACTTCAACGCTTTGAAGGGAACAGGTGAGAGGGCCGTTTTCGTCTACAATAAAGCCTTCGGGTCTTATTCCGATGTATATGTCCCGGTCATTTACTCCCGAAACCGACATAACGGCGTCGTTGCCGATCATTACCTTACCTGACTTAATTGAGCCCTTAAAAACATTGATCGGAGGAGTACCGAGGAATTTTGCGACGAACAGATTTTTGGGGCTGTCGTATACTTCCTGGGGAGCGCCGATTTGCTGAATGACACCGAGCTTCATTACAACGATAATGTCGGAGATGCTCATTGCTTCTTCCTGGTCGTGAGTAACGAATATTGTGGTGATTCCGGTTTCACGTTGAATTCTTCTGATCTCTTCACGTGTCTGAAGTCTGAGACGTGCGTCGAGGTTTGAAAGAGGCTCGTCAAGAAGAAGAATTCTCGGCATTTTTACGAGAGCACGTGCAATTGCGACACGCTGCTGCTGACCGCCGGAAAGCTCCGAAGGCTTACGGTCGAGGAGCTCGTCGATTTGCACAAGTCGTGCGGCTTCAAGCGTACGACGCAGCATTTCGTCTTTTGTCGGCTTGTCTTTTCCTTTTAAATTTTGCAAAGGGAACATGATATTTTGTCTTACGGTCATGTGAGGATAGAGGGCATAGTTCTGGAACACAAGACCGACACCGCGGTTTTCGGGAGAGAGTTCCGTTACGTCGTCATCTCCAAAGTAGATCTTTCCGCTTGTCAATTTTTGCAAACCGCTTATCATGTAAAGTGTGGTCGATTTTCCGCATCCGGAGGGACCGAGAAGTCCCACAAGCTTTCCGTCCGGGATGACAAAATCAAAATTGTTTACGGCTACAACTTCTTCATTCGATTTTTTGTTGCGGCTCGGGAAAATTTTTGTGACATTTTTGAGTACTACTTTCATGTGTTTCCTTCCTTTTGGTTAAATTTTATATGCAGGTGTTTTACACCGATGCGTTTCTTAATTCTTCTTTCATTTCTTCGGGATTTTTAAATATTTTTTGAGATGCAAAGTCGATAACCACCGTTCCCGCAAATATATCGTGGATACAGGCATTTGTATGACTTAAAATCATGCAGACGATTTGTAAAATTCCCATTCCGAAAATGATTATCGTGCCCATTATTCCTATGGAACCAAAAAATATCATCATGGCAAGTAGCACGGGAATCATTGTTTCAACGGTATATTTTCCGAGAAAAGTGCGTATGAACATGTGAAGAGGGGATACCTGTATGTGATCCTGCCGCATTACGGCAAGACCGAAGATTTTTTTGCCGAGGGTCATTCCGTTACCGAATATCAGGGGAATAATGAATTCAGATACAAGCATGCCGAAAAAAATCCCAATCGAAATTATAAGTATCGAAAGAGAGAAATAGACATTGCTGTGATAAATAAAATCGGAATCTTCGGAAAGTGCTTTTTCCATTGATGCGTAGGATTCTTTTTCCGGATCGGAAAGCCCGTAATATTCGTCTTCGTCCATATAATAGGAAGCATTATATTTTTCTTCATATTCGGAAATGATATTGAGACACGTGTTGTAGTGAGAGTCGTAGTCGGTGATGTAGGAAATAATCGTCCCGAAACCCACAGATATGACAGATAAAACAATCAGGTCAAAAATAAAAGCCGATATTCTTTTTGTTAAATTTGCCTTTTGAAGATCGAACACTTTTTGGCTCCTTTTTTTGACAAAATTTGCTTATTTACAGTCCTATGATTTTAACACAGTTTTGACACATATTCAAGGCGGATAAGTGTGAAATCTGAGTATACAAAAAGTAATTCTTTTATGAAAAATGTCGGATTGAAAGCCTAAAAAGAAATGAACTGCCAATTTTGCACAAAAATCGGTAAGAAAATCTTACAAAATTATAAAAATTGACTAAAATTCTTCTTGACCGCTCGGTAAAATTGTAGTAAATTTATATAGTAAACTTTACTAAAAAATAAGGTAAAGTGGAGGTAAACTATAATCGGCGTAAGCCGAGAAGGAGGCATTATGAGAAAAGGCTTCAGAAAAGCGGCATCCGCCGTACTCGCTTTTTCGCTTGTGCTGTCATGTGCGGCATGCGGCAGCAAAACAAACGGCGATGTGAACGGAAGCACGGCAACACCGACAACGTCTGCAGGTATTACGGAAGGCGTAAAAGCGACTTCCACACCCACACCCGTTCCGACGGAAAGCACAGAGCCTAAAGAAATTGTTACAATCAGATGGGGCACGCATTATGAACAGGGATTAAATCCGCATTATGTGGATGAGGTTACGGGACTTTATGTAATGGCCGAAGACGAAAGAGAGGCAAGAATCGCAGCGGAAGAGGCGGTGCTTGAACAACTCGGCGTTACATTCGAATATGTTCAGTATGCGGACGACACAAGAGTTTCGCTTTTGCAAAGCGTTATGGCGGGAAATCCGATTTGCGATATAGCCGTTCTTTGGGGCGGATGTGAGAGCAATATCATTTCCCAAAACATTGTCAAGAATCTTGATGATTTTGCTTATCTTTTTGAAGAAAACGAGGCGATGAGCTGGATGCTTGACGGTGAACTTTACGGACACCGCTATCTTATGACAAATGTCGTAAGATTCATCCCCAGATGGCCGCTTTGCTACAACATTTCGATGATTGAGGCGGTTGACAGCTTAAAGGACGAAAACGGCAATACGATTTATCCGAATACCCTTTTTGACGAGGGCAAATGGACATGGAGCACGTTTAAGGATTATCTTGAAAAGATTGATGCTTATTACGCAAACAACGATAATGTTGACGCATATTATACCGACACAAGATTTGCAACGCTTTCCGCAGCATATTCGGCAGGCGCCGCAATTTACGGAAACGACGGACTTCAGGTTGAGTCCGACGGAATGAAGGATGCGTGGAATTTTATCGACAGCCTTTTAAAGGATGAGCTTTTGACTGTTGAACTTTATGATGACGGCTATACACCCGGCTGGTGCTGGCCCGCATATCACCTTCAGGACGGTCAGACCGTATTTGCGGATGTTCCTGACTGGCTTATCGGCGGTGCTTCAAGCGGATGTGCATCACGCGGCGAATCGATAGGCATTGTTCCCTGGCCGAGAAGCGACAAGCTTGCGGCAGACGACGAATCATACGAACAGGCTATGACCATCAACGACTCACTTTGTATTTTGAAGGGCGTTGACGACAAAACAACGGAACTTGCAATAAAGGCACTTATGCTTTATACGGAAGTTTATTGCTGCGAACTCGGCGGCGTAGACACCTACGAAGAGTATATAGAAGCTGCGGCAACGGCTCAGGCTGCGGCATACGGATTCGATATCTTTAACGAAAAAGTAGGCGATTCCATACTTAATTCCTTCATCTATATCACAAATAAGGTTCAGGGCGGCAACGATTATTCCGACCTTATGGGTATTCGTGAAACATGGGATGAAATTATAGGAAAATCCTATTTCGGAATCGACGGATACGGTTCTTATGACGTTTCGATCGAGCAGTATATAGGAAAGTTTGAAGAAAAAATTTCCGAAATGGAAGCAATTCTTGCGAGCAACACTCCTCATGACAACGTCAAGCCTACGGTCACGTTTGTTAAGAGTCCGATTGCTGTTCCTCTCGGAACAAAGGAAACGGATCTTGACACATGGGCACAGTTCTATGCGGCAACAGATAACGGTGACGGTGTTATGACCATGGATAAGTTCTCGATTAAGTGGAACGACGGCTTTAACGCAGATATTTTCAATACCGTCGGATATTATCACAGAGCATTTAAGGGACAGTTTACGGATTCGTCCGGCAACACGGATTATAAGACGGCATCGGTTTATGTATATGATCCCGCAAACAAGACGGCACCTACAGTCGTAATAAACGAGGCTGCACCCGAGCTTAGCCTCAATGCGGATGTTTCGGCAATTGCATGGGTTGGCGAAAATGCATATATCCTTTCGGCTGCGGATGCTGACGGACTTGATGTTTCATCGGGCGTAAAGGCTGATCTTTCCACACTCGACACTTCGACTGCGGGAACCTATAACGTAAATATCACGGTTACGGATTTTGCGGGTAATACCACAACAGTTACGGTAGCGGTTACTGTTAAGTAATCAAAAAGTAAAAACAAAAATCGGCGTAAAGGGGCAATTATTTGCCCCTTGCGTCATAATGATTCACGGAGACTGATATGAAGAAAAAGAATTTAATTATAACCGCATGCGTAATTGTCTTGGTTATCGGAATAATCATAATTAAACATTTTGCATCGGACGATTCCGTGAATTTATCGACGGAGAGACTTACCGACACAACCTATGAAGAATCATATAACGACTATTTGTCGGAAAACGGTTATGCGGGAATTATGGCAGAGGATACGATAAATGTCGATATATCCGTCTTTGCTTCCGACGAAAAAATGAATGCAGAATATACGGACGGATATCTTGTTACATCGGAAGAGGGAACGGTTACATTTTTCTTTGATGTCAAAGAAGCGGGATTTTATAACATGTGTGTTACTTATATGGCAATTCCCGGAACGACATCGGATATACAACGAAAAATTTTGATAGACAACGAATTGTGTTATGATGCGCTCTCTCAAATTTTGTTTAAGCGTACATGGCAGGACAATGAAATAAAAGTAAAAAATGACAACGAAATCAGACCGTCGGCCACGGAAATTTATGCGGACAGGACGGTTTACATAGAAGATTACGGAAGACGAAACGAGGCACCGCTATGTGTTTATCTTTCTGCGGGCGCACATGCGGTAACGCTTGAATCCGTAAAGGAATCGCTTGCCGTAAAGGAATTTTCTTTTAAGGCAAAGGAAGAAACAAAAGCATATTCAAGCGTAATCGAAGAATTAAAAAGCATTTATACGGTATACGATAAGGAAACTCTCAAAGGTGAAGCGGAAAGAGCGGACGGAATCACACTTTCGATTAAGAAAAGCAGCCGTTCGATTAACATAAACAAAAATTATTCGGATGCTGCGCTTTCACCTTATCATCCCTACAATATCGTTTACAACACGATAGGCGGAGATTCCTTTAAGACATCCGGAGATACGGTTACCTGGGAAGTTGATGTTCCGGAAACGGGACTTTATACAATTACGTTTAAGGGAAGACAATCCGAAAAGCGAGGTGTCACATCATACAGAAGACTTTACGTAAACGACGTTGTGCCTTATCGGGAAGCAGAAAAAATTTCCTTTGATTATACGGGTGACATGACAAATTATACAATATCGGATGAATCCGGAAATCCGATGCTTTTTCTGTTTAATAAAGGGACAAATACGATAACTCTTGAAGTTGTGCTCGGGGACTTTGGGGCTGTGCTTACGGAAGTGGAAGAGAGCATGTACAACTTAAACCGCCTTTACTTAAAGGTTGTAACTCTTACAGGTACGGCACCGAGCGAATATATAGATTATGAAATAAGAAAAAAAGTGCCCGAGTTTGAAACGGTAATGAGTAATGAAGCGGAAAGACTTACCGCGTGCTTAAACGAAATGATTTATATAACTGGTGAAAAGGGCGAAAATACGGCGCTGCTTGAAAAAATGGCAATTGAAGCAGCGGAACTTTCACTTGATCCGGAAAGTGTCACAAAGGAGCTTTCGAGGTGGAAGAGCAACATTTCCGCGCTCGGAACGTGGGCGGTAAATATTTCGGAAATGCCGCTCGAAATAGATTCCGTTTATCTTTCGGGTGAAATGAGCGAAATCGAAAAGCCTACAGCGGGATTTTTTAAGAATGCATATTATGGTGTAGTGAGGTTTTTTGCATCATTTTTTGTAAAAACGGATGAAGTTACGAGTTCCGAAGATTATGATGCGGATGACGATGACGTGCTTACGGTATGGATGGTTTCGGCAGGCAAGGAGCAGGCGCAGATTCTTCAAAATATGATAGACGAGGAATTTATTCCGGAATACGACATACCCGTAAAATTGCAGCTCATCCCTCTTGGTGTTGTGCTTCGTGCGGCACTTACGGGAAACGGACCGGATGTGCTTGTGGGGGTATCGCAGGGAACTCTTTCCGATTTTGCGATGAGAAATGCGCTTGTTGCTGTATCAGATCTTCCGGGATTTAATGAAGAAGCCGAAAGATTTTATGAAAGTGCGATTACGGGCGGCACATATATGGACAAGGTATACGGACTTCCCGAAACCCAGACGTTCATGATGACCTTTTACAGGTCGGACGTCTTAAGTGAACTGGGGCTTAATGTTCCCAAAACATGGGATGATATAAAAGAAATAATTCCGATACTTCAAAGAAACAATTATGATTTTTATATGCCGAAAACGGAAATATATTCGTCGATGGTATTTCAATACGGCGGCGATTATTATCTGGGAGAGGGCGTAAATTACGGCTCCGCCTCGGGACTTAAATCGGGCGTGGCAATGGAAGCGTTCAAAAATCTTACGGATTTCTTTACATGTTACAAGCTTCAGGTGTCCGTTGATTTCACAAATCGTTTCAGAACGGGTGAAATGCCCATAGGAATCGCAAATTATACAACATATTGCAATCTCGAGATTTTTGCACCCGAAATAAAAGGACTTTGGTCGTTTGCCGCTTTTCCGGGAACGGTAAAAGAAGACGGCACGATTGACAACACATTTGTGACGGACACTTCGCAAAGCGTAATTCTTTCGTCTTCCGACAAACAATCTGAGGCATGGGAATTTATAAAATGGTGGACGGGATCGGAGGCACAGTTAAATTATGCCACAACGATAGAGTCTGTTATGGGAACGGCGGCAAGATATGCGGCTGCCGACAAATATGTTTTAAAGAATCTTCCGTGGAGCGCCGCAGAATACAGGGCGCTTTCCGCACAACTGGAAAACACAAAAGGAATTCCCGCAGTGCCCGGAAGCTATATGACGGGCAGAATGGTAAGCTATGCGTTTGACGACGTTGTGGCAAATGATTCAAATCCCCGAGAAACGCTTTATTTAAACGTGAAAGCGATAGACAAGGAACTCATAAAGAAACGTACGGAATTCGGAATCGAAACGGAAGTTAACGAATAAAGAAACGAAAGGTGTTATAAGATGAATAACCAAAAGGAAAGCTTTAAGGAAATATGGCATAAGCATAAAGACAAATACCTGATGATACTTCCGTTTGCCGTGATTTTTGTATTGTTTTCTCTTATACCGGTCATCGTTGCGATAGTTTTAAGTTTTACAAGCTTCAATATGGCTGAAATGCCGAAGTTTATCGGCTTTGAAAATTATATAAGCCTTATTGTGGATGACGACGTTTTTTTGACGGCGGTAAAAAATACTTTCGTGCTTGCGGTTGTTACGGGACCATTAAGTTACATATTGTGTTTTGTGCTCGCATGGCTCATAAATGAGCTTCCTCCCGTGCCGAGAGCCATACTTACGCTTATATTTTATGCTCCGTCGATATCGGGAAATGCTTATCTTGTATGGAAACTTATTTTTTCGTCGGACACCTACGGATACGCAAACGCATGGCTTTTGAAGCTCGGAATAATAAAGGATGCCGTTCTCTGGTTCGAAAACGCTTCATATATCCTTCCGATTCTCATAATCGTGCAATTATGGCTGAGTCTCGGTGTGAGTTTTCTTTCGTTTATTGCGGGACTTCAAACGGTTGACAAATCGCTTTATGAGGCGGCAAGCGTCGAGGGTGTCAAAAACCGCTGGCAGGAATTGTGGTATATCACGCTTCCTTCGATGAAGCCACAGCTTATGTTCGGTGCCGTAATGCAAATCACGAATTCGCTTTCGATTTCCGGAATTTCGATGGAGCTTGCCGGTTTTCCGTCCGTAAATTATGCCGGACATACGATTCTCACTCACCTTCACGATTACGGCTATGTGAGATACGAGATGGGATACGCATGTACAATAGCTGTAATACTTTTCTTCATAATGATGCTTTGCAACGTGCTTGTTCAAAAGCTTTTGAGAAAGATCGGATGATTTTATGAAAAAAACAAACAAATTTAAAAGATACATAAAAGGGCGCAAGATAAGAAGAAGAAACAGAAGCCTCGGAGCAGACATAATGCTTACGCTGATCCTCGGAATATTCGGGGCGTTCAGTGCGCTTCCTCTTTTGAATATTGTTGCAAATGCGTTTAAGCCGATGAGCGAAATATTTTTGTTTCCGCCGAAGCTTATAACGGTTGAAAATCCGACGCTCAACAACTTTTTCGATCTCGGAAACATTATTGATGGCTTTGACATACCTTTTTCGAGATATGCGTTCAATACTCTTTTTATAACGGGTGTGGGAACCATAGGCACGGTGCTCCTCGGTTCAATGGCTGCCTTTCCGCTCGCAAAATACAAATTCCCCGGAGCAAAAGTGATGTCCGAAGTGATTGTTTATTCACTTATGTTTTCGGGCTCGGTCACACAGATTCCCGTATATTTTATCATGAGTAAGCTCGGATTTGTAAACACTTACCTGGCGATAATTTTACCCGCGATCGGCGGAACTCTCGGACTTTATCTCATGAAAAACTTTATGGTCCAGATACCCGACGAGATGATCGAAGCAGCAAAAATAGACGGAGCCACGGAAATGCAATTGTTCTTTAGGGTTGTGATGCCTCTTTGCAAGCCCGCCTGGATTACGCTCATCATTCTTTCGATTCAGTCTCTTTGGGGAAACACGGGAGGTGAATTTATTTATTCGGAAGAGATAAAGCCCTTAAGCTACGTTTTGTCACAGATTACGTCATCGGGAATAGCGAGAAGCGGCGTATCGTCTGCAGTGTCTCTTATAATGCTTATCGTTCCCGTGACTGTGTTTATCGTATCTCAAAGCAATGTTATCGAAACCATGGCAACCTCCGGTATGAAAGGATGATCATGAAAAAAGTTTTAAAAATAAAATTAACGGTCGCATTTTTGATTTTGGGATTTCTTTTATTTTCGATTTCGGAAACAAAAATATATGCAGCCGACGGTTCGGCATATGAATATGAGGCATATATTTATGATTATTGGGGAAATTCACAGGATGTTCCGGCAGCTTTTAAGATAGCGACGATAATAGATAACGATAACCTCACCGGATTTAATTTCGGAACGATTGACGATGTGAGCACGGCATCCGACGGCCGCATATTTGTTTCCGATAAAACAAGCAGCCGTGTAAACGTATTTAAAACAGACGGCACATTTGTAACCTCGATAAAGGTTTTAAAGGAAGGCGATGGGAAAATCGCGCTTAATCCCGACGGCAGTCAGGTGACGCTTTCTTCACCTACCGGCACATGGTTTCACGAAAAGAATAATGAGCTTTATATAGCGGATTCGGGAAACAAAAACGTATATGTGCTTGACGGAACAACGTATTTTCTGATAAGGACGATTTCCGCACCAAAAAATATGACTGGTGTTACGGAATATGCGCCTTCAAAGATAACGGTCGACAACGCAGACAGAATATATATAGTTGTTGCGTCAAGTTACGAGGGAATAGTGGAACTTGAACCGGACGGCAGATTTTCGGGATATTTTGGCGTAAACGAGCCGACCGTAAATCTTGTGCAGTATTTTTGGAAGTCGATAGCGACCGACGTTCAAAAGCAAAAAATGGGTAAGACTTATGCGCCCGGATTTACAAATGTTTCGCTTGATTCGGAAGGCTTTGTATATGCGGTTTCAAAGGAAACAAATGCCGAAAGCAAGATTTTCAGACTTAATTCAAACGGCGAAAACGTAATAAGAGCGGAAGGTCAGGCTTTAATCGGCGACCTTTATACGGGAGAGGGCGAAAGTGCGTTTATTGATGTTTCGGTGACGGATTACGGTGTGAGCGCGGTACTTGATTCTACAAGGGGCAGAATATTTTTATATGACTATGACGGTCAAATTCTTAATATTTTCGGCGGCTATGGATATTCAAAAGGTCAGTTTAAAAATCCGACGTCTCTTTCTTGGCTCGGAAACTACCTTGTTGTAACCGATTCCGATTTAAAATGCATTTATGTTCTTACTCCCACGGAATTCGGAAAAAATGCCTTAAAGGCAAGCGAAGAATATTATTACGGCAGATGGGAAGCGGCAACGGAATATTTTAAGGAATGTATAAAATTAAACGCAAATTATGAAGTGGCATATGTGGGCGTCGGCAAAAATCTCCTCATGCAGGATAAATACGAAGAAGCAATGTATTATTTTAAGCTCGGAAATCAAAGGGAATATTATTCGAAGGCTTATGCGGGCTACAGAGGGGAAAAAATAAGAGAAAACTTTTATATAATTGCGATTGTGTTTGTGCTCCTTCTGGGATTGCTGATCGCAAGTGAAGTGAAATATCATAAAAAACAACCGAAGGGGGAGAAAGCATGAATAAAATAAAATATGCCGGACACTGTGTGTTTCATCCCTTTGACGGATTTTATGCGGCAAAGTACAGGCACATGGGAAGCAATGCGGTTTCGTTTTTATTTCTTTTCCTTTACGGAATCGTATGCTGCATCGATGTTCAGTATACGGGCTTCATAATGAACAATTATCATATTACGGAAATGAGTTCGATGAGGACGTTTATTTCCTCAATCACGATTTTCCTCTTGTTTTCTTTAAGCAACTGGACGGTTACCACGCTTTTTGACGGCAAGGGAAAATTAAATGACATATTTACGGTTACGACTTATTCGCTGATACCGGTCACAGTTACAAAAATTATTGTCATATTTTTAAGTAATTTTATTATTAAGGAAGAAGCGGCAATACTTTATGCATTTTTGGCATTCGGCTGGGTATGGTTCGGATTTATGATGATTTCGGGACTTTGCACGATTCACGAATACGGACTTTTTAAAAATATGGTAACACTTTTTGCGACGGTTGCCGCAGCCGTAATAATTTTGTTTCTGCTTGTGCTTTTTATTTCGCTTGTTGAACAGATGATAAGCTTTTTCACCACATTTTTCGGTGAACTCATGAGACGTATTTAGGAGACGGTATGAAAAAAAGGATAATAATTTATACTGCTATACTTTTCGGAAGTGCTCTTTTTATATGCCTTTTGGTATTTGCGACAGGATTTTTCGGAATCAACAAGACAAAATATACATATGAAAGCGATTACCGGGTAACGGAGAATGGTGACATCGAAAAGAGCGCAGCGGATGTCGTAATTTCCGAAAGCGACAACAAGATTCTTTATATAAATCCGACGACAATGAACATAACGCTTTATGACAAAAATACGGAAAATAAAATTTACGGATTTTCGGAAAAAGCGGAAACGGAAGCGGATAAGTCTCTCTTAATCGTAAATTATGTGGGAGAAGACAATACGTTTCATGAATGGACATCTTATAA
Organism: Lachnospiraceae bacterium; assembly: GCA_963649295.1. Lineage (GTDB taxonomy): Bacteria > Bacillota > Clostridia > Lachnospirales > Lachnospiraceae > RGIG3528. Next base: position 22,890 of record CAVJHK010000004.1, read on the forward strand.
ACAGGTTACGGAAAACGATTCGTTTACGCTTAAATATATTGAAAACGGCGTCCGTATAAGTATGGAATTTAATGAAGGCGCAAGCGAAAGATTTTATGAATATTTGCCGGAAAAAATGTCAATTGAACATTATGAGATGTTTGTAAACGGTCTTGTTACAGCGTCAGAAGACGGAAAAATCACTGAAAGCACGGCCAAAAAATATAAGCAAACGCTTTCACTTGTTTACAAAAAGAGTAAAAAGGACAACTGCTACAATTGCACATATGTGGGAAATCCGCCTGTTTCCGCATGCAGGCAGTTAATCGAAATGGCGGATATAGTGGGATATACAAAGGAAATGCTTCTTCTTGACGCCGAAACCTTCGGTTTTACGGTTGAGTTTGAAGAACCGGCGGTATTTGACATAACGCTTGATATTTGTCTTGACGATGACGCCCTTGTTGCGGTAATTCCGGCCGATTTGATCGCAAGCGAAAACGATTATTATACGATCACAAATATCGAAGTTTTGCCGAATTTGGGCACTATCGACAAAAAAGACGTTACGGAAGGATATTTGCTTGTTCCGGACGGCTCCGGCGCGCTTATGAAAATGAACACTTATAACGCAAAGGTGCCGGATTATGTGAGAGCAGTTTACAATAACGATTGGTATAAGGATTACCGTTATATTCCGGAATACGAGACGGAGCTTATGATGCCGGTGTTCGGAATGATATATGACGAAGGCGCATTTTCTTCCTACGGAATAATGGGAATAATCGAGAGCGGAGCGGATTATGCATATATTGAGGCAATGCTTGCGGCAAGTGACGAAAATTCATCAGGAAGATTATTCAACAAGGTTTATGCGACATATGACGTGTCCCAATATGAATGGGTGCCTGTATTCGGAGAATTTGCGGATAATACGAGCACATATCTTTCGATTTCCGAGCAAACAAAAGAAAATTTCTCGGTTCGTTATATGTTTTACGGCGAAAACGTAAGCTATTACAATATGGCACTCGATTACGGAGATTATATTTTTGGGGAAGAGTGTGCGGGTATTTACAATACGGAAGCAAAACTGTTTCTTGAATTTTACGGAACGGTATCGGTAACGGAGCGTATTGCCGGGATTCCCTACAACAGCCGTTATTCGATGACGGAATATACGGAAGTCTTAGGAGTTTTAAAGGATCTTCAAATAACAAATTGCAATGTTTCCTATCTCGGCGCATTTGACGGCGGAAAAAACAATATGCTGATGCGGCGCGGAAAACTTGAGAGTGAAAACGGCACCCGGGATGAATTTGATGAAATGTGTGAATATATTAAAAATTCGGAGTCAACGCTTTTCCTCGGGACCGATTTTATGAGAGTCTGGGATACAACGGGAAACGGATTTGTCAGAAAAGTGCATGCGGACAGCGATTATACCAAAAACACGTTTACGGTATACGGAACGGATACATCAAAAGGAAAAGCCGTGGAAAATAAGCTTACGTATATGATGTTAAAGCCCACATATCTTCTTGATACGGTAAAGGATTTCTTAAAGAAAACCGATGCAAAAGATGCAAATTATTTTGTTGCGTCACTCGGAAGCGATTATTATGCGGATTACGGAAGGAATTATATTTCGCCCACCGAAGCGCAGATGTATGTGGATGCGGCGCTTACGGAGCTTGCAAATTCTCACAAAACGGCACTTATGTCACCGAGAGCGGATAAGTTCAAATACGGAACAGTGCTTACGGATATCCCACGGAATTCATCCGAATATGCGGTATTTTATTGTACGATTCCGTTTATGCAGCTTGTGTTAAACGGAAGGACGGAATATACGGGAGTTACTGTAAACAATAATTCCATGGATTATGATTATTATGTGATGCAGGCTTTGGAAACCGGCTCGGAGCTTAAGTTTACGCTTACGGGAAAGAGCGTCGATATTCTTCGGGATACCGAATATTCGCATCTTTATTCGGTTGAATACGGCTTGATTTCCGACGATATGAAGAAAGCGATAAAGTCGTATACTGAGGCAATGAATGAAATCGGAACAACGTGCATTACAAATCATATGGTTTTGACGGAAAATATATTTTTGACGGAATATGAAACACATGCAAAGCTTTACACAAACTATAACGGAATCGACGAAACAATAGACGGACTTACGATTCCGGCATACGGATATGTGGTGGTGAAGTGATGAAAATAAAGTATAAAAACAAAAGAAAATTGTGCGGATTTATGTATACGGTTCCGTGGATTATCGGATTCGTGATGTTTTTTGCCGTACCTATCATAAAAACAATCCGGTGGTCGTTCAATACCGTCGGCGTCAACGACAACGGCGGAATGTCACTTAACTGGAACGGAATAAACAACTATATATCGCTTTTTACGGAACAGGTTGCGTCGGGCTCAAAGACATTTTTGCAGGTTTTTGTAAACGAAAACACAAATATGCTCATAAATGCGCCGATAATCGTTATTTTCAGCCTTTTTCTTGCAATACTCGCAAATATGAAATTTAAAGGGCAGGGAATTGTGAGAACAATATTCTTTTTGCCCATAGTACTCGGTGTCGACGTAATTGCGGATCTGATTACGGTATCGACGGGCGGAGACCTTGTAACAAGGGGCACGGGACTTTTTTCGCAGTCGCTTGCGACGGTGCTTTTGCTTCGCTATACTTCCGTGAGTCAGGATATAATAATTACGATTACGAGCTATGTGGACAATATTTTTGAACTCATATCCGAGGCGGGCGTGCAAACGCTTATTTACCTTGCCGGACTTCAGTCCATAAGCCCGAGCCTCTATGAAGTGGCAAAGATAGAAGGCGCAACCGCCTATGAATCCTTTTGGAAGGTTACAATTCCGATGATCGGGAATATCACGATGTTTGTTGTGATTTATACGGTCGTGGATCTGTTTCTGGAGTCGTCGATTGCGTCAGAAGTATACAGATTTGCATTTACTAAGAGCAGGATAGGAATTGCGTCGGCGTTGTCCGTAGTTTATATGTTTAATGTTCTTTTGTGCCTCGCAATCATACTTCTTGTCGCAAGAAAGGCGGTGAAGAAGGATGTTTAGAAAAAAGAAAAAATTAAACAGACCCCAAAAGCCTTTTAAGGTTGTGGCAAAGAAAACAATTTCCGGTATATTTTTCGGAATAATGATTGCGGGAATGTGCTTTACGATGCTTTATCCGATAATAAAGCTTTTTCCGAACGTTTTTTCGGACCTTACCGATCTCGGAAATCCCGACGTTATCTGGATACCGGTAAAAAAGTCAAACATAAGCTTTCTTGCGGCATGGCGTTTTATGATGAAGGAAGGGTGGATGACTATAGCAAAGACGATTCTTTATGCGGCATCGATTACCGTAATTCAGATATTTATGTCGGCGATGGTCGGATATGCTATTGCAAGAGTAAAATTCCCGGGCTCTAATGTGATATTTATCCTAGTGCTTTTTGTTTTTCTTGTTCCCCCGCAGGCATTATTACTTTCGCAATACATTCATTTTCAGCACTTTTGGCTTTTCGGAAAAACGATAAATATAATAAATAAGCCCATTACGCTCTATCTGCTTGCTTTTTTTGGGTTTGGAACAAACCAGAGCCTGTTTGTGTTTGTGTTCAGACAGTTTTTTAAGAATACGCCGCGTGAACTTGAAGAGGCGGCGCTTATTGACGGATGCGGATTCAACAAGACTTATTTTAAAATAATGCTTCCGAATGCGAAGCCCGCAATAGCGACGGTTGCCGTGCTCGGATTTGTATGGAATTATGCGGATACATATTATACGGGATATTTTCACCAGGACGGGCCGTATCTTGCATATATTCTTAAAACTGCATTTCAGTCGGCGCAGCAGCAATATGTTACAAATGCCATTATGACCTGGTATAAGCTGCCGATTGCGAATGCGTTTGCGTTTGATGCGGTAAAGCAGGCGGGCGCAATAATTTATATGATACCTTTGCTTATATTCTATTTTCTAACACAGCATTTGCTCGTCGAAAACGTGGAGAATGCGGGTATTGTGGGATAAATTAAGAATTTGAAAGCTTGGAGAATGTGGGTATCATAGAATAAAACAGGGATATAATAAAAGGGGAAATTTATGCGGGATTTAAAAAAAATTTTGATTTTTATATCGGTGCTTTTAATCGGTGTTTTTGCGGGATGCGGTGAAACGGGGACAGAACCGCAGGATGAAAATAAGGAAACATATGTTACCGCAAGTCCTATTGCAGCCGCAACCGTAACACCGGAACCGACCCGGGAGGTATATGTGAAATATTCACTCATAAAAGTTGACGAAACGAAGACTTATCAGGAATGGGAAAGCTTCGGCGGAAGCGGATGCTGGTGGTCGCAATATGTCGGAAACTGGGACGAAAAGAACGATTTTTCTGCAGTAACTCCACGTGACGACATTGCGACGCTTCTGTTTGACAAAGTAAACGGCATAGGTCTTAATTGTTACCGCTACAATATCGGTGCGGGATCTCGGGATACGGGAAAAGGAAATTATTCCGATATCCACAGACGCACGGAAAGCTTTGAAGTGTCAAAGGGGGTTTATGACTGGGATAAGGATGCGGCAGCCGTTTGGTTTATGACACGTGCGGACGAGCTTATGGGAGACGATTCGAACGTGATACTTTTTTGCAACAGCCCACTCGAACGTCTCACAAAGAACGGAACGGCACAAAGTACGGCAAATACCGATACAAATATTTCGAAAGAAAATTATGCCGAATTTGCCGCATACTGTTTTGATGTGGCGGAGCATTTTATTGAGCAAGGCATAAACGTAACCGAAATTTCGCCGATTAATGAGCCCCAATGGGACTGGACTCCGGGAAATCAGGAAGGGATGCATTTGTCTACGGAAAATGTTGTGGGAATTCTTGAAGCCTTTGTGACCGAAATAAAAGAAAGACCGGCGCTCGCACATGTTAAAATTTCCGGCCCCGAAAGCGGAGAATGGGGGACAAAAACCCGTGAATACATAAATGCTATAATGCAAAGCGAAATTTTAAAGAATTATTTTGATGCGATTGACTGCCATTCGTACTGGACAACCACAGAAACAAAGACATCGTTTGCAAATTGGATTAAGTTGAATTATCCCGATTTAAAGCTCCATATGTCCGAATGGTGTGAAATGGTAAACGGCAGTGACTATACGATGGATTCTGCGTTTAATATGGCAGACTGCATTATGGATGACCTCAAAATTTTAAATGTAACAAGCTGGCAGTATTGGGTACTTGTAAGTCCGGGCGGATACAGGGACGGGCTTATTCATGTGAACGAAAGTGCCGAAGCTTACCGCGCAAACAGAAGACTTTGGACTCTCGGCAATTTTTCAAAATTTATAAAAAGCGGTTATGTAAGGGTGGACATTAGGACACCTTATTCCGATATATATAATTTGAAGAGCGTTGCTTTTACGGGAACAAATGAACTCGGCGAAAAGGAAACTGTTGCGGTATTTACAAACGAGGAAGATTTAAAGACGGTAAGAGCAAATCTTACGACTGAAAATGCTTATAATTATTATGAAGTTTATACGACAACGCTTGAAAAGGATTTGGAATGTACGGCTAAGGGCGAATATAATGCGGACACCGTGATCCAAATAGAAGCACAGTCCGTAACGACAATTGTTTTTACACAAAAAAATTGAGACGGACAGTTGTATTTATATAAAAAATACGATAATAAAAATTGTACCGTTAAAAGGTACGGGTAACGGCAGGTAAAACATGGCAACCATTAAAGACATTGCGGAAAAGGCGGGAGTTTCGGTCACAACGGTTTCGAGAGTTTTGAATATGGACGAAACTCTTAACGTAAGTGATGAAACGAGAGCAAATATTTTCGGAATTGCGGAAGAGCTTGAATATGTTCCGAGAAAGAGCAGAAAAAACGCATCGGATAATTCAAATCCGAGTGAAATCGCGCTTGTATACTGGTATGATACGGAAAAAGAAGTGGAAGATCCGTATTATCTTTCCATAAGGCTTGCGATAGAAGAAAAAGCCCGCGAATACGGATATCGAATTCATACGGTAAATGCGGGGCACTTGGAAAACCTTGAGCTCACGGAATGCGGCGTTTTGATTCTCGGGCGCCTCGAAGACGAATTGATTTCAAAAATCAAACTTAATTACGAAAATATAATAATTATCGACAATGATTTTATGGCACGCGACTTTGACCATGTAGGATGTGATTTCGGAAGTGCAACTTTTGATGTACTTAATTATTTATACTCTCTTGGGCACAGAAAAATCGCGCACCTCGGCGGAGCACCCTTTAATCCGAATCAAAATCCGTCGGATTTTCGTGATGCGAGAATTACGGCATATGAAAATTTTATGATGAAAAAGGGAATTTATGACGAAAAGTTTGTTTTTTCGGTTCCCGAATTTTCGCTTAAAAATGCTTATAAAAAAGTGCTTTTTGAGCTTACTCACGGAAATATTCCGACTGCGATAATGTCAAGCAATGACACTATGGCGATAGGCGCATACAGAGCTGTTTCGGAAGCGGGACTCAAAATTCCTGAGGACATAAGCATAATCAGCTTTAACGATATTCCGAATGCAAAATATATGATTCCGGCGCTCACAACCGTCAGAATACCCACAAAATTTATAGGTTATGCGGCGGTTGATTTGATGCTTGAAAAATTGAAAGGCACACGCGATTATACGAAAGTGGTTTTGCTGCATTCCATACTTAAGATAAGAAACAGCTCAGGTCCCGCAAAAGTTACTGACGAATCCTGACGGGAATTTGCGCAAGCAAGACTTGACAGGAATTTGAGCAGACGAGACCAAAAGAGACCAAAGCAAAAAGAGGATTAAAATGGGAAGTTTTGAAATTAAGGAAGAATTTTATTTAAACGGTCAAAAATTTAAAATTATTTCGGGTGCGATGCATTATTTCAGGGTTGTTCCCGAATATTGGCGTGACAGGCTTGAAAAAATCAAAGCTCTCGGATGCAATACGGTAGAAACATATGTTGCATGGAATATGCATGAACGTGCAAAGGGCAAGTTTGATTTTACGGACATTTGTGACATAAAAAGATTTATAGAAACGGCAGCTGAGCTCGGGCTTTATGTGATAGTGAGGCCGTCGCCTTATATATGTGCCGAGTGGGAGCTCGGCGGACTTCCCGCATGGCTTTTAAAAGAAGAGAATATGCGCTTCAGGAGCAATTATGCACCTTTTTTATGTCATGTAGACGAATATTATAAAGAGCTTTTTAAGATTCTTACGCCGCTTCAAATCACAAACGGCGGACCCATAATTATGTTTCAGGTTGAAAACGAGTACGGAGCATACGGGGAAGATACAGAATATCTCACGGCAATTCGCGATATGATGGTTAAATATGGTATAAATGTGCCCTTTGTCACATCCGACGGACCATGGGACGATTATCTTTCGTGCGGAGAACTTCCGGGAGTCCTTCAAACGGCGAATTTCGGCTCAAAATCAAATGAGCAATTTAAAATTCTTCAAAGTAAAATCGGGGATAAAAAGCCGCTTATGTGCATGGAATTCTGGGTAGGCTGGTTTGACGCATGGGGTGACAAAATTCATCATACGGAAGATCCCGAAAAGCATGCTGCGGATCTTGACGATATTTTAAAGAACGGCAGCGTAAATATTTATATGGCGCACGGCGGCACAAATTTCGGCTTTATGAACGGCGCAAATTATTATGATTATATAACTCCGGATGTCACATCTTACGATTATGACGCACTCATAACGGAAGACGGTGAAATTACAGAAAAATACAAGGCTTTCCAAAGGGTGATTTCAAAGTATAATAAGATTCCGGAAGTTAAATTTACGACTGCAATAAAGAAAAAGGCATACGGTGAAATAAAGCTTTCCGGGACAAAAAGCCTTGAAGGTGCGCTTGAAACAATAAGCACTCCCGTAAATACGCATTATCCGGTTTCGATGGAAAAGCTCGGACAAAATTACGGATATGTGCTCTATAAAGCAAAACTCGTAAAGGATAAGGAAATCAATAAGCTCCGCCTTGTGGGAGCGGCAGACCGCGCCAAAATTTATCTTGACGGAAAAGAAATACTCACGCTTTATGACAGGGAACTGCTTACAGAACACAAATTTGAAGAGACAAAGAAGGGAACAAGCCTCAATATTCTTGTCGAAAACATGGGCCGCGTGAATTATGGCTATATGATGGAGCACCAGCGTAAAGGAATCGACGGCGCAATACTCATAAACGGTCATCAGCATTATGATATAACGGAATATCCGATTCCGCTTGACAATACAGATAAGCTTGAATTTAACGAAAATCCGGAAGACCTGCATACTTTTAATGAGCCCGCATTTTATAAATTTGATTTTGATGTTCGGGAAAAATGTGATACCTTTTTGGATACGGAAGGCTTCGGGAAAGGAGTTGTATTTATAAACGGCTTTAACCTCGGGCGTTTCTGGGAGGTCGGACCCCAAAAAACGCTTTATATTCCGGCACCTCTTCTCAAAATCGGCAAAAATGAGATAATTGTATTTGAAACGGAAGGAATTGCGAAGGATAAAATTAATCTTGTGGAAAGACCGATTTTGTGTAAAAATTGATGCATGGAAACAAATGCATCCAAAAAAAATTATATAGCGATCGATTTAAAGTCCTTTTATGCATCCGTTGAATGTGTTGAGAGAGGGCTTGATCCGTTAAACGCAAATTTGGTTGTTGCGGATGTTAACAGAACCGAAAAAACAATTTGTCTTGCAGTCTCGCCGTCGCTTAAAAGCTATGGAATTCCGGGGCGTGCAAGACTTTTTGAGGTTGCGGAAAAAGTAAGAAATGCAAATGCCGAACGTAAGATAAAGAACAATATCCGTGAATTTACGGGTGAGTCGTGCTTTAAAACGGAACTTAAAGAAAATCCTTTGCTTAAAATCGGCTATATTGTCGCAAAGCCCAGGATGCAGTGTTACATGGATTATTCAGCAAAAATTCTTGATATTTATTACAGGTTTGTTTCGCCGGAAGACGTTCATGTATATTCGGTTGACGAAGTTTTTATTGATGTGACCGCATATTTAAATACCTACAAAATGACCGCGCACGAGCTTGCGATAAAAATGATTAAGGCTGTGCTAAAGGAAACCGGAATTACGGCGACGGCGGGTGTAGGCACAAATCTTTATCTTTGCAAAATCGCGATGGACATTGTTGCAAAGCATATGGATGCGGATGCGGACGGCGTGAGAATTGCGGAACTTGATGAAATGAGCTATCGGAAGTGCCTTTGGGCACATAAGCCGATTACGGATTTTTGGCGGATCGGACGCGGAATATCGGAAAAACTTAAAAAATACGGAATGTATACGATGGGTGACATTGCTAAGTGTTCTCTCGGTAAAAGCACGGATTATCATAACGAAGATTTGCTTTATAAATTATTCGGAATCAATGCGGAGCTTATAATAGATCACGCCTGGGGATACGAATCGGCGACGATAAAGGACATAAAGGAATATGTTCCGGAAGAAAATTCGCTTAGCCTTGGGCAAGTGTTAAAGTGCCCATATACATATGAAAACGCAAGGCTTATCGTAAAGGAAATGACTGATTTGCTTGTGTTTGATCTTGTAAAAAAGAATGTTGTCACAAACCAGATTGTGATAAATCTGGGATATGATACGGAAAATGTGGGAATATACAAAAATACGAATCGTGTGACACGGGAAATTGTTTATGACAGATACGGGCGTCCGGTTCCGAAGGGAGAGCACGGCTCAATAAATCTTCCGGAATATACATCTTCAACAAGACTGATAACGGAATATGCCGTACACCTTTTTGACACACTTATGGATAAGACGCTTACATTAAGGCGCTTAAATATTGTCGCAAATCATGTTATATCCGAAAAAAAAGCAAAAGAAAAAAATACGGACCCGGAAGACTATGTTCAGCTTGAGCTTTTTTCGGATACAGCTTCAAAGGAAAAAGAAAAAAAAGAGAGACAGGAAAAATTTGAAAAAGAAAAAAGAATGCAGCTTGCCGCATTAAAAATAAAGGAAAAATATGGGAAAAATGCTATTTTAAAGGGCATGAACCTGGAAGAAAACGGTACGACAATCGAAAGAAACAAACAAATCGGAGGTCATAACGCCTAGTGAAAATAAGTATTGTATGTGTCGGAAAAATCAAAGAAAAGTTTTTTAAAGACGCGATAAATGAATATATGAAAAGGCTTTCAAAATTCTGCAAAATTGAAATCATAGAAGTTCAGGATGAAAAAACGGAAGAAAATTTGTCCGAGAATGCGGAAGAAGAGATAAGAGTACGGGAAGGAAAAAGAATTTTAAAGGCATTGCCCGAAAGCGTGTACATGATACTTCTTGCGATAAAAGGTGAGGAATTTGCGTCGGTTCAATTTGCCGAAAAAATCGAAAAGCTTGCTGTTGGCGGCACGAGCCATATCGCGTTTGTGATAGGAGGTTCGCTCGGCGTGTCAAAGGAAATATATGAGGAAGCAGACATGCTTCTTTCGTTTTCAAAAATGACATTTCCGCATCAGCTTATGAGAGTGGTTTTGCTGGAGCAGGTATACAGGGCATATAAAATAATAAACGGGGAGCCGTATCATAAATAGGATATTACAAAAAGTATTTGAGACGTTTATGACGTCTCTTTTTCTTGCATTTTTATGTATAGTCGGTTAAAATGAAAAATTGTCGAATAAAAATTGTGTGTTAAGTAATAATTGATACCGAAATGACCTTTGAAACTTTTTAATTAAGCCTCAGGAGAAGAATATGAAGAGAGAAAATTATCTTAAATGGGACGAATATTTTATGGGAATCGCACTTCTTTCGGCAGAACGAAGCAAGGATCCGAACACATCGGTGGGAGCCTGCATTGTGAGTGCGGACAACAAAATCCTGTCTGTCGGATACAACGGCATGCCGAAAGGTTGTGATGACAACGAATATCCGTGGGACAGAGAGGGAACGACGCTTGAAACAAAATATGCATATGTGTGTCATGCGGAGCTTAATGCGATTTTGAATTACAGGGGCACGGACCTTACGGGCGCGCGCGTTTATACAACGCTTTTTCCGTGCAACGAATGTACCAAGGCATTAATTCAGGCGGGAATATCGGAAATTATTTATTATTCCGACAAATATAATGGAAGCGATACGGATATTGCCGCAAAAAGAATGCTTAAATCGGCGGGAGTGACATATCATCGCTATACGTTCGGCGACAAAAAGATAGAACTTAATCTTTGATTTTAAGGTGCAAGATGAAAAAAATTATATTTGCTTTATTGTTAATATGCATGCCTGTTTTGTTCGGCGGATGCGGAATTGCGGCATTTGACGACGCAACAAAGAGATTTGACACATATGTCGGAAATTCTGTAGCCGAAAAACTCGGTGACACAATCGATAATTTTGTTTCCGGCGGTACGGATACGTACGGCGAAGAGGAGGGCGTGACGATCACGATACTTACGCCCACGCCGACCGACGATCCTTATTTTGTGCCGACGGCAACGCCTTTTATTATTGCGACTCCGACACCGATGACTGATGAACCCGCGGGGCAGACGGTTGATGAATGGGTATATGCGACTGAGGCCGTAAACGTGCGTTCGGGCTGGAGTACGGAATATCTTATTTCCGGCGGACTTATGCAAAACGACTGTGTGCACAGGGTGGCAATTCTTTCAAACGGCTGGAGCAAAATATCCTATAACGGCGTTTATGCATATGTTTACGGAGAATATTTAACGACAGAAGAACCGAGCCGTGTCGGCACAACACATCTCGATATAATGGAATATACGATGGATGCCGCCAAAAATAACGAAGACGTATATGTGCTTGACGTAAAAAATATCATGCAAAAGCCGGAGCTCATAAACGGACCCGAAATCACATGCCTTACGATAGTACTTAATTTCCTCGGATATGACAAAGTGAACAAGGTGGCCCTTTCCGATGAATATTTAAAGAAGTCGGAGCCCGGGAACGCATCTCCGTTTGAGGCATTTATAGGAGATCCGAAATCTGCCCTTAACAGCTACGGCTGCTATGCTTCAGTTATCGTTGATGCGGCAAACAGGTGGTTTGAAGACAAAAATATTCAAAAAATCGGTCTGGAAGTTTCGGGAAGCACAATGTCCGACCTGTTATTGTATGTCAAAAGCGGCTTACCCGTAATATGCTGGACAACGGTAAGTCTTGAACAGACAACACTGGGAGACGCATGGGAAGTCGACGGCAAAATAATTACATGGCGGAACAATGAACATGCCGTTGTTATTACGGGATTCAATAAAACAAAAAATACACTGATAGTTTGCGATCCGTTAAAAGGGCTTGTGGAATACGACATGGACACATTTACCAGGCGCTACAATGAGCAATACAGCAATGCTCTTATCATTACAAACAAAGCTGTGACGGAATAATTTTAAGTTTTTTGATAAGGCATTGCTTTTTTAACGATACAAAAGGCTATGAATGCTTAAAAGGAGGCAAATCATGGGAGACGTAAAAGAAAGATATGACCTTGTTCTTGGCAGAATAAAGGAAATAGCTGTGGAAAAGGGTGGTCAGGTTTTCGGAAAACGCCCCGAAAGATGGGCTTTTAAAGAAATTGCCGATTTGTGGATCAAAACAAATGAGCTTTATTTGCTTTGCAATACGGGTAATGGTGTATTTGATAAGTCTAGGGACGAGCTTAAGGCTTTTTATGACGATCTTTACAAAAACGTTTTTCCCGCAAATTACAAAAAGAGTCTCGAAAATCCCGGTATGGCATTAAAAAGACTTCAGGCAAAGACAGGACAATTACTTTCGACGCTCATAACCGACATATATAATATTATGCCTTATGCCGCAAAGGGCGATTTAACGCGCCTTACGATGGAAATGGAACTTTTTGTCGAAATTTATTGCTGCTTTGCGGATGCTTTTAGGGAAAACCGTACGCTTTCCGTTGCAAGAAGAGAAGGCTCGAAAATGGGAAGAAACGTATACAGCGCATATATGGCGGATAATTGTTCTTTATTTTATACGGAAGCATTGGAAAAGAAATATAATCCCGCTTCAAATAAATTTAAGAAAATATACGAGTCGGATACAACGGATCTCCGTTATCTTTATATGTACGGAGAATACATAGGCGACAACGAAATAAATATGGCCGGGTTTTTAAACAATATGCCGGAAAATGAAATAAAGAAAATGGCAGAAACCTTTGTAAACGGCTATTTGAGAGGCTTTGTCACGATGTCCGGAGTAATGAAGGAATGGGGCACGACATTCCTTTTGTATCCTGTCGGAACCGAAAAAATGGTAAAAGAAATAGATAAGCTTTTTACAAAAAAGCATCTTAAGGTTTCGTCCGACAAGCCGTCTCTTCGTTCAAGAAGCGGTCGTGACGGAGGCTTCGGCGTAGCAAACCTTAATCCTCAGTTTGTTTATGATCACAGAAACGACGACGAGCTTTATTTTAACAGAAATCTTGTTACAAAGCGCCTCGAAACCGTAAGTACATATTGCGAAAAGAATAAAGAACTTTTGAATTTATATAACGGCGGATGTTATATAGAGACATTCGGAGAAGAAGAATTTGCACCCGTGAATACCGGTGCTCAGATTTCTTATTCAAAGGCTCAGGAAAGGCTTTCGGTTGAATTTAAGAGAAGGTTCAATGAAATTGTATATAAGGCAATAAGAGCCGATGAAACGTCTTTCTGCATCATAGCTTATCCGGTATCTTCAATCGGAAAGGACTTTGAAAAAATATTTGCGGATACGGTTGAACTTAACAACCTTGACAACGAAACATATATAAAAATTCAGCAAAATATCATTGATGTTTTGAATACGGGCAGATATGTCCATGTTACCGGCAAAAACGGAAACGAAACCGATATAACGATTGCTCTTATGGAGATGACGGATCCCGCACACCAGACATTATTTGAAAATTGTACGGCGGATGTAAATATTCCCGTCGGCGAAGTGTTTACGTCTCCGTGTCTTAAGGGCACAAACGGACTCTTGCATGTAAAGCGCGTTTTCTTAAACGGACTCGAGTACAGAGATTTGAGAGTGTGTTTTAAAGACGGAATCACAACGGAGGCAACATGCAAAAATTTTGATTCGGAAGCAGAAAACAAGAAATTTATTTATGAGAATCTTTTGTTTAAGCATGACTTTTTGCCTCTCGGCGAATTTGCGATAGGAACAAACACGCTTGCATACAAAATGGCCAACAAATACGGAATTCAGGCAAAGATGCCGATTCTTATCGCAGAAAAGACGGGACCGCATTTTGCCGTAGGTGACACATGTTACAGTCATGCGGAGGATCACGTGGTTTATAATCCCGACGGCAGGGAAATAATCGCAAGAACAAACGAAATAAGCGAGCTTAGGAAAACAGAGCCCGAAAAGGCATATTTTAACTGTCATACGGATATTACGATTCCTTATGACGAGCTCGGAAGGATTGCGGCTGTCGACAAATCGGGAAAAGAAACCTTGATTATAAAAGACGGAAGATTTGTTGTTCCGGGGACGGAAGTACTTAATGAAAATCTGTAAAACAACACGTGGGTCAAAATACCTTTTGAACCAAACATTATCAGATACAAAAAGGAGACGGATATGTCAAAAGTAGGTATTGTAATGGGAAGTGATTCGGACTTTCCGATAATGAAGCAGGCGGCCGAAATGCTTGAAAAATTCGGAATCGAATACGAAATGACCGTGATTTCGGCACATCGTATGCCGGATGTGTTTTATGATTATGCAGCAAACGCCATAAAAAACGATTTTAAGGTAATAATTGCCGGTGCCGGCGGAGCGGCGCATCTGCCGGGAATGTGCGCCGCAATTTTCCCGCTTCCGGTAATCGGAGTTCCGATAAAGAGCGCAGCGCTTTCGGGGATGGATTCGCTTTATTCGATAGTGCAAATGCCTGCCGGAATTCCCGTTGCGACCGTTGCGATAGACGGAGCGGCAAATGCAGGTATTCTTGCGGCAAAAATACTTGCGGTGGGAGACTCTGAGCTCCTCAAAAAGATTGAATCACATAAGGAAGAACTCAAAAACAAAATAATGAAGAAAAAAGAAAAGATGGAAGCGCTCGGAATCAACTATGTGCGTGAATGAGCGGAAAAATCTCAAAATAAAATTTATAATCGGAAGTAATTTTAATGAATATCAAAACAAAAGCTATTTTTAAAACAATCGGAATTGCTGCAATTACGGCATTTCTTGTTTACATATCCGTATTCGGAATAGGCACAAACAAACTCTTTTCGGCATCAAAGATTAAGCAGGGACTTGACCTTGCGGGCGGTGTCAGTATTACCTATGAGGCGGTAACAGAAAATCCGACCGATGAGGAAATGGAGGACGCCCAATATAAATTGCAGCTTCGTGCGGATACTTATTCTACGGAGGCACAGGTTTACCGCGAAGGTACAAACAGAATCACCGTTGAAATTCCGGGTGTACAGGACGCCGACAAAATTCTTACGGAGCTTGGAAATCCCGGCGCACTTTATTTTATATACGGCGACGGAAATGTCGAATATGATTCTGAAACGGGCGAGTTTATCCTCAAATATTCAATTTCGGATCTTATTGAAAAAAACGAAATAATACTTACGGGAAGCGACGTTACCGACGCAAAAGCCGGCAAACAGCAGTCTTCCGGATATGTTACAAGCTACGATAACATAGTGGAACTCTATTTTTCGGATGAGGGCGCCGAAAAATTCGGAGCTGCAACATCAAATTCGATAGGAAAAACGATAGCGATTGTATACGATAATGCGGTTGTGTCGGTTGCGACCGTACAAAGCGCGATTACAGGCGGTGTCGCACAGATTACGGGACAAAAGACATATGAAGAGGCTTCGATCCTTGCGTCTACGATACGTATCGGTGCGCTTCCGATTGAGCTTAAGGAAATAAGATCGAACGTTGTCGGCGCACAGCTCGGCGACAATGCGATCAAAGAATCCTTGCTTGCGGGCATAGTAGGTTTTGCGATACTTATATTGTTTATGATCGTTTATTACAGAATCCCCGGGCTTGCGGCAGCAATTGCGCTCACAATCTATGTGGGACTTATGGTCTTTAGCTTAAACGTCTTTGAAGTGACACTGACGCTTCAGGGGATTGCGGGAATTATTCTTTCGGTCGGAATGGCTGTTGACGCAAATGTAATTATTTTCCAGCGTATACGTGAGGAACTTGGGCGCGGAATCGGACTCACACCACGCAGTGCCATAAAAAACGGCTTTAAAAAAGCCTTTTCGTCGATACTTGACGGAAACGTTACAACGCTTATTGCGGCAGCGGTGCTTTATTTTATGGCATCAGGCGGCGTAAAGGGCTTTGCGGTTACTCTTGCGATCGGTATTGTGCTTTCGATGTTTACGGCACTTACCGTTACAAGGTTTATTTTGAATACGCTTTATGAACTCGGATTTAACGACGATAGGTTTTATGGTATAACAAAGGAAAAAAAGCCCATTCCTTTTGTAAAGAACAGTATCAAATTTGTTATTGTTGCGGGAATTGTGATTGTTACGGGATTTGTTACGATGGGAATAAACAAAGTAAAGGGAAATCATGCATTAAATTACGGACTTGATTTTTCGGGCGGAACACAAATTTCCGTTACTTTGCCGGATATTTATGCGGAAAATATGAATTCCGAATTAAGCACACTTGTAAGCGATGCCGTTTCACATACTTCGCAAATTACGCGTGTGTCCGGTGAAAATACTTATGTAATAAAAACATCGGAGCTCACACAGGAAGAGAGAAATTCGGTTATAACCGCACTTTCTGAAGCCTATGGCGTTTCGGGTGACTTAATAAATACCGAAAACATATCGGGAAGCGTAAGCAACGAAATGAAGAGGGAAGCATTAAAAGCGGTGATTATTGCCGTATGCTGCATGCTTATTTACATCTGGTTCAGATTTAAAAATTTCAATTTTGCTTTTTCGGCGGTTCTCGCACTTGTGCATGACGTGCTTATAGTATTAACGCTTTATGCGATTGCAAGAATTTCCGTCGGAACGGGTTTTATCGCATGCATGCTTACGATTGTCGGATATTCGATTAATGCAACAATTGTTATTTTTGACCGTATGAGAGAAAATCTTTTAGCAAAGCTTGACAAAGAAACCAATGCGGAAATTGTCGACAGGTCGATCACGCAAACGCTTTCAAGAAGCATAAATACGTCTCTTACGACATTTATCATGGTTCTTTCGCTTGTGATATTCGGCGGTGATTCGATAAGGGAATTTGCGGTTCCCCTTATGTGCGGCATAGTTGCGGGAATGTTTTCTTCGATTTGCCTTACGGGCCCGGTATGGAATTTTATGGAAGCAAAATTTAAGAGTAAAAAGGAAGACACAAATTAAATGCCAAATTCCGAATTTTTAAAAAAAGCGGACAACAAAACCGATACAAAAGACAATAAAAAAGACATAACCGTAAAGAGGGGAAGGACGATATTCGGCCTTCTTCTTGTTGTGCTTGCGGTTTTTTTGTATTGTTACCGCACCGGAGTGTTTTCAGGCATGACGGGAAAACAAAAGACGACCGCAGAAGTGTTTTCGGATGCCGTGATTGAGCTGTCTTCTCCTTTAAGCAGCGGTATTTTGACATACTATGAACAACTGGCGGAAAACGGCGGGACAAAGACTTTTGATATGGTGACAACTGTTTCCGGATCGGTTCCGGAAACGTTTGAACTTCTTTCTCTTGTTTTAGGAACCGATGAATTTAACCTAAACACATCGTTAAATGCGGACGGAAATGTGGTTTTAAGCTTAAATGACGCAGAAATTTACGAAAAAGAAGTATTTAAGTATACGGATAATACAAAATTCGGAATTTTAAAATACGTAAAGCAAAAAAAGATAAGCGAATATTTAAAAAAATACGAAAAAATATTTATATATGAACTTACATCCGAGTGTAATTTTATGCGTAATGATAATTTTATAAATAATATTTGTGATGTGATCATGGTTGAAACGGAAATTCTGTTTTCGTTAAACAAAGCAGATGTAAAACGTGCTGCAGAATTTACGATAAATGAAGCAAAATCCGATAAGGAACTAAAGCTTGCATACGAGGCGGTAAGCAGGAATACAGGTTCTTATGAAGAATTTCTTGAAAACATTAACGATTATTTCGAAGAAAAGGATTATTGCATCTTCGGAATTTCCGAAATAACGGGAAAAGCCTATATAAACGAAAAGTATGGGCTTACGATGTTTGACGGAAGTGTATGTTTAAATAATACCGAAAAGGAAGAGAATACAAAAATTTATCTAAAAACCGGTTATACAAGACTTAACAATGATCTTGGGTTTATAACAAAAATTTATTCGGATACGGAAACTGTTGCGGATATCTCGGGAAACGGCATATATAATTCAAAATCGATAAAATTGAATTTAAAGGGAAGCGGAAGGATAAAAGAAACGGAAATTTCGTTTACCGTAACCGAGCTTCAATTTGTAAGTATTGACGGCTTTGGGGCAATCGGAGACATTTGTATAAAAACGGATGCGGTTTTGATCGATACGGAGCTTACGTGCAAGAATAATTACGAGCTTATAGAAACGATTTATGACTATAATGACGGAAAAACGGGCAAAATAAAAACAGAAATAAAAGGATAAAGGCCGGCAAAAATTTTTGATAAAAAGTAGTTGACAACTAAATTTCTATGTTGTATAATCCTGCTTGCGTTCAAAAAAGGCGGACAGTGAAAGACACGACCGGCGGGGTGTGGCTCAGCTTGGTGGAGCGCCTGCTTTGGGAGCAGGAGGTCGCAGGTTCGAATCCTGTCACCCCGATTTTTGGATAAAATACATATGATATTATGCGGGTGTAGTTCAATGGTAGAACACTAGCCTTCCAAGCTAGACACGTGGGTTCGATTCCCATCACCCGCTCTCGTTTAAGCAAAAACTTAAACGCATGTGTCAGTAGCTCAGCTGGATAGAGCACCGCCCTTCTAAGGCGGGTGTCGGGGGTTCGAATCCCTTCTGACACATTTCCGAAAAGCTTTGACTTTGGAAGGAATTTTCGGAAGGGCACATTAAAGGATTCGGTTAATTCACTTGCGGTCTGCCGAAAATATCGCAGAGCGCATATTTTTTGGATAAATATATGGTGGATATAGCGCAGTTGGCTAGCGCGCCAGATTGTGGCTCTGGAGGCCCAGGGTTCGAGTCCCTGTATCCACCTTGCAATTTCGGGCATAGCAAACATTGGGCTATCGTCAAGCGGTAAGACACAGCACTTTGACTGCTGCATTCGCTGGTTCGAATCCAGCTAGCCCAGCTTATGGCATAACATTTTTTATGAGATGTCATTCTTAAATGAATTTGTTTTATATTTAATATGGGCTACTAGCTCAGGCGGTAGAGCACTTGACTTTTAATCAAGGTGTCGCGGGTTCGAGTCCCGCGTGGCTCATTTTTGAGAGACTTAAAAAAGTCTCTCAATTTTTTTTTAAAAAAAATTTATTTTTTTTTCTTGATGTGCTATAATATAACTTGAGAGTTGTCTGCTCTCAGAAAGGCAAAGGTGGAACGTGTTTAATAAGGGCGATTTATTGCAATACGGTAACAGCGGTGTATGCTGTGTGAAGGACATAGTTATGGGAATGCCCGGTGTCGATACGGATACAGAATATTATATTATGGTTCCGCTCAGCAACGAAAAAAACTGTATATATTTCCCCACAGGAAATACAAAAGCAAAAGTTCGTCCCGTACTCTCTGCAGAAGAGGCAAAGGATATCCTCTCGCAAATAGACAATATCAACGAATATACCATAATAAACGAAAAACAATGTGAAATCGTTTATAAGGAGGCTGTTTTTTCGCTTGACTGTATAAAATGGCTTGAGCTTTTAAAAACACTTTGCATACGCAAACAAACAAGAGCCTTAAACGGAAAAAAAACAACATCCACTGATGAAAGATATTTTAAAATGGTTTCTGCCAAATTATATGAGGAATTTGGTGTCGCGATAGGTCAAAAGGAAGCAGAAAAAAAATTGAATGACGCAATAGAAATTTTTGAGGGCTGTGTATC
>CAVJHK010000004.1:43194-47209 GCA_963649295.1 Lachnospiraceae bacterium
TTTGAACATATAACCTTTGAGTATTATGCTTGACATTTGGAGCTTATTGCTTAGAGGTTTTTTATTGTTTGTACACCTTGAGTTTTATCGGAGGTAAAAATATGCAGGGTAAAGGTTTTTTTAACGGAATGCGTGACAGAATGAGTATGGCCATGTACAACAGGTACGGCTTTGACGGCTTCGGAAAGTTCCTTTTTGTATTTGGGCTTATATTTATGATTGCTTCACAGTTTATTCCGAACGTATATGTGAGAAGGACAATTTATGTTTTGTCGATTTTGATTCTTATATATGAGTATATGAGGATTTTTTCAAAAAAAAGAGAAAAAAGAGCACGCGAAAATTACAGATATTATGCGATTATAGGCAAAATAAAGGGCTTATTCGGATACGGCTTTGACAAAAATTACAGATATTTTAAGTGCCCCGGATGCAAAAAAAGAGTGAGAGTGCCGAGACATCACGGAAAAACAGAAATTACATGCAAAAACTGTAATACAAGCTTTGTAAAATATACCGGAAAAAGAAAATAAATAATCCGGTGGGAGAATTAAGTGTTTGGTTATATAAATATCAACAAACGTGAACTTAAAATAAAAGATTATGAATTGTATCGTGCATATTATTGCGGCTTGTGCGATGCAATAAGAAAAATAACGGGCCCGGGCGGAAGAATTATACTAAGCTTTGATATGACATTTCTCGCGATGCTTCTTGACGGACTTTATGATGACGAAAGAAAAATCGTAAAAAAAAGATGTATCATTAATCCGGTAATTTGCCATAATGCGGTCACGGGAAGCAATATACGATATTGTGCCGACATGAATGTCCTTTTGTCTTATGAAAACCTAAAAGACAAGTGGTATGATTCAAAAAATATTTTTGCGTTTATTAATGCAGGCTTTTTGAAATACAGGGCAAACAGATTAAAAAAGAAATATTTGCGGCAATCCGCGGCCATAGACGAATATATTAAAAAGCTTCATAATATCGAGAAAGAAAAAAATGCCGATATAGAGGCTGCCGCCAACTTAACCGGCGAAATGCTCGGAGAAATATATGCAAAAGAAAGTGACGAGTGGAGTACAAATTTAAAGAAGGTTGGGTTTTATATCGGTAAATTTGTTTATTTTGCCGATGCTTACTGCGATTATGAGCACGACAAAAAAACCGGCAGTTACAACCCCTTTGTTTTAAATAATATTGATTTAAAGTCATACGGTGACAAAATTTTAAAGATGCAGGCCGCCGAAACGGCACGTTATTTTGAAAGACTGCCGATTGTCGATAATGTTGAAATATTAAGAAATATCATTTATTCGGGAATGTTTACGAAAATAAATGATGCATTAAAAAAAGGAAAAACAGATGACGGATCCGTACAAAATTCTTGAAGTTTCAAGAGATGCCACAATGGATGACATAAAAAAGCAATACAGGGCGCTCAGCCGTAAATATCATCCCGATTCAAACATAAACAATCCGAATAAGGATCTTGCAGAAGAAAAATTTAAGGAAATTCAGTCTGCATATCAACAGATAGTATATGAAAGAGAACACGGATATTCCGAAGCAGATAATTATCAAAATGATTCATCTTCGGGCTACGGAAATTTTTATTCCGGTCAGAATTCGTACGGATATGAAGATTTTGGGGATTTTTTTGGTGCTTTTCGTAATTATCGCGGAAATAATAATTATTCTTCAAATGAAAATCAATATTACAGGGCAGCTCGCGAATATATAAATGCGGGACGATACAGGGAAGCGCTGAATGTCCTTTCAAATATCGCGCAGGATGAAAGAACGGGAGAATGGTATTATTTGTCGGCGGTGTGCAATCTCAACATGGGAAATAATGTTGCGGCTACGGAACATGCAAGGACGGCAATAAATATTGAACCCGGGAACTATGATTACAGGCGGCTTTATGAGGCTCTTGAATCCGGAAGCGCGTGGTATGACAGCAGAAGCTCACGTTACGGAATGAGTAACGGCTTTAAAAATATATGTACATGGTGTATAATCCTTAATTGCTGTTGCGGCGGAAACGGAATATGGTGCTGTATATAGTGAATGTGAAGGAATTATAAAAGCACAAAGGTAAATTGTGTAATTATTGTTAAAATTATTGAAATTACCCGGTTTATGTGGTATTTTATCAAACGCATTCTTTTGCGGTGGGATTATGTTGCCGCCCGGCTTAACGAATGTTTTATATTCTATGATATTTTTTAAGAAAAGGGGCTTTGTATGAAAAGGAAAATTACAAAGATATTGAATTTAGGAATGGTTGTTTGTATGGCGGCGTGCATGACCGCATGCGGTTCCGGCACTTCACAAAACAATGAAATCTATAATCCGGAAGGAATAGATGACGAATTCATAACGGAAGACGATCAAAGTTCAAATTCCGAAAACACAGGCGATACTTCTTCTGACACGGATGATACCATAGAAGTAACCGAATTTGTACCCGAAGATAAAAACGGTGATTATGCAAATACAATGTCGACTCAGTATTTCAGGGTAGGAGCACTTTTACAGGAACCCTTTTTGTATGATGAAGATGATGCGCCTGCCGGTTTCACAAATGACCTTGCGTTGCTTTTCGGATACGGAAAGCTTGGAGTTCAGGTTACATTTACCGCTCTTGAGAATGACGAGATGCTTGAAAAACTTGATAGTGGTGATATTGACTGTGTGTGGATGAAACTTGGCGACGAAAGACTTGTCGGAAAAGATTATGATTGCACGGTGCCGATCATAAATGACGGACTTTGTGTTGTCACAAACAGATATCAATATGATTATATGTCAATGGAGAGCTTAAAGGGGCAAAAAATTGCCGTTGTGAAGGACTCCGAGGGCGAAGAAATCGTAAAGGGATTGGGATATGAATATGTTGCCGCAGATTCGATTGAGGCTATGCTTGATCTTGTTTCCGGTGATGAGTGCCTTGCGGGAATTCTTCCCACACTTGAAGCGGACGAGTACCTGGTGCTCGGAGCTTATACCGATCTTACGCGCAAATTCGATATCGTTACGGATGCATACGGATTTGTATTCAGAAGCGGATCGGGACTTTACGAATATATGAAATATTATTTGGAAAATGAATGGATTGACGTTGTGGAAAGAGCGACATCTTATTCGATTCTCAATGCTGTTCCGATTGAAGATACGGAAGAATAAAAAACAACCGGGTGTTTATCACCCGGCTGTTTTTTTGTTTTTTCTTTTAAAGGAGGCATAATTGGCATATTCTTTCGGAATAAGCATGGCGCCTGTCATTTCCGAAATACCTTTGTCAAAATCTTCATCGGTTGCTTTTTCCGCCATTTCGTTAAGAAGGGCAAGAACCTGGTTTTTATATTCCTCCGGCAAAAAGATATTGTCGTTGTACATGAGACGCGATATGTATATTCTCTTAAACCAATCTGTGCAATTCTTTTTTTGTATATTCGAACCTGTAAGTACAAGGTTTAAGGACAGTACATTCATGATGCTTTTGACTGAATTTGATGTGCAAAAAATGTCCGGACCGATTCCGTAAAGATTTTTTTTGTATTTTTTTTCAAAGGAGCCTTTTGAGGAAATAAGAGTGTAATTCGGCAAATACTGTTTATACATGTCTCCGAGCATCGTATGCTCTTTAAAGGAACGATATTCGGTAGCGGGATTTGCGGGAGTCTCAACGCAAATATGAAGTTCATTGTGATCGTAATAATTGAATTTTACGAGACGAGGCTCTTTTTCAAGGAGAAGAATGTAAGCATATGTTTTGTCTTTCCATAATATTCCCGGGCACTCGTAAATTCTTTCTTTTTTGCATTCGTCTATCAATATTAAAGTATGTTCCTGCTTTACCTTATATTTTATGAAAAGCTTTTTTAAGGAATTTTTGTCATAGAGTGTAAGTGGATTTATTAGGTCTTCTTCAAAAATGTTCTTTTTTTGTTCGGGAGAATTTTCGTCAAAATTATTTGATTTTTCTTTATCGGGAAAAGAG
>CAVJHK010000004.1:47219-47637 GCA_963649295.1 Lachnospiraceae bacterium
AAAGTCGTCATCGCTTGCGGGCGTGTTTTCGGTTATCTTTATATTTTTATTTTTCTTTGAAGAGTGTGCTTTTTTGGAATTATCGGTATTTAAAAGAAGCGTATTAAAATCTGTTCCGAGTACAAATATTATGTCAGCCACAAGGAGCACCAGTGCCGATATGACCGCTATGTAATTTTTGACGATGAGAGCGTAAACAAAAACCGAAAATCCGAGAACAAAGCCCGTGATCATAAGAAGCAGCATGAGTTTTGTGCGTCTGTTTCCGTATATGAGAGTATAAAATATTTTTTTCATGATCCGAAATCCTTTTTATGATGAACGAAAAATGTAATAAACAGCATATATGAATTATATCGACATAATAAAAGACTTTATTTACAAAAGTTCAGGAAAAACCAACGCTTTTATATGAGCA
>CAVJHK010000004.1:47647-70577 GCA_963649295.1 Lachnospiraceae bacterium
TCCTTGTATTAGGAGACTTATGAATATTTCTAATGTTTTCATGTATACTTTTTTATTGACAATTCAAGTATCATTGTATACAATAATGCACATCTTTTAAACAAACTTGGGATTTTATAAGAGGAGTAAGTCATGATTGAAAATGTAACGGAAAATCGTAAGGTACGTGTAAACCCGCACAATAATCTCCTTGTGCTTGAGGAGCATATGTATGAGCTTGTTGACGTTGTTAAGCCGAATGTGTTCAGAAATCTTTTTCCGTATGACGAAATTCCAAAAATAGCATTTAACGATCGTATCGTTCCGCATTGCTTTCCGGATGAAATATGGATTACCGATACCACATTCCGTGACGGACAGCAGTCAAGAGAGCCTTATACAACGGAACAGATTGTCACAATATATGATTATTTGCACAAACTTGGCGGCCCGAATGGTTTGATCCGCCAGAGCGAATTTTTTGTATACAGCAAAAAGGACAGGGACGCGCTTTATAAGTGCCTTGAGCGCGGATATAAATTCCCGGAGTGCACCACATGGATCAGAGCAAACAAAAAGGACTTTGAGCTTGTGCGCGATATAGGCGTAAAAGAAACGGGAATTCTTGTTTCGTGTTCCGATTACCATATTTTTTATAAGATGAAAATGACGCGTGCCCAGGCAATGGAGCACTATCTTAACGTTGTAAGAGAGTGTCTTGAAACAGGTATTGCCGCAAGATGCCATCTTGAAGACATTACGCGTTCCGATATATACGGATTTGTAATTCCTTTCTGTTTTGAGCTTATGAAGCTCGGCGCGGAATACAATCTTCCCGTTAAAATCAGAGCCTGCGACACGATGGGATACGGAGTCAATTTTTCGGGTGCGGTTATTCCACGCTCCGTTCAGGGAATAATATACGGACTCATGACACATGCGGGAGTTCCGTCGGAATTACTTGAGTGGCATGGACACAACGATTTTTACAAGGCCGTCACAAATTCCACGACAGCCTGGCTTTATGGAGCAAGCGGAGTCAACTGCTCGCTTTTCGGAATAGGAGAGAGAACCGGAAATACGCCTCTTGAAGCAATGGTATTTGAATATGCGCAGCTTCGCGGAACGCTTGACGGAATGGATACGACGGTTATTACGGAGCTTGCCGAATATTATCAAAAGGAACTCGGATATAACATTCCTCCTTTTACTCCTTTTGTGGGCAAAAACTTTAATGTTACCCGTGCGGGAATTCATGCTGACGGACTTTTGAAAAACGAAGAAATATACAATATTTTTGATACCGAGAAATTCCTAAACCGCCCTGCAATCGTGTCCGTTTCCAACACATCCGGACTTGCCGGAATCGCTCACTGGATAAATGCATATTTTAAGCTTAAGGGCGACGAACAGATAAGCAAGAGCCATCCTCTTGTGCTAAAGATTAAAGAATGGGTTGACAATGAATACGATAATGGTAGAATAACAGTTATTACCGATAAGGAAATGTCGGAGCTTATTCAAAAATATCAGCCCGAGTACGGAATGGATCTTCCGAAAATTTCCGTTTGATTTGAGGTCGGTAAGTATAAACGGATGTATGTTTTTCGTGATACATTCGTATACTTTAAAAAGTCAGGTGAAAAGATGAGTCAAAATAGCGATATGTCTGCTCTGTATGACACAAAATCGGAAGTTGCTTCCGAGGTGACCGATAAATATTCGCTTCGCGGAAGAGTATTCAACAGAATCCGTGAGGATATTCTTTCCGGAAAATATAAGGAAAACGAAGAATTAAAGGAAGTCCAGATAGGAAAAGAACTCGGAATCAGCCGTACGCCGGTGAGAGAGGCTCTTCGTCAACTGGAGCTTGAGGGACTTGTAAATATAATTCCGAACAAAGGCGCATATGTGAGAGGAATATCTCAAAAGGATATTCATGATATTTATGTGATAAGGTCTTATCTTGAAGGTCTTGCGGCTCGCTGGGCATGTGAAAAAATAAGCGATGCCGAAATAGAGGCACTTGAAGAAAATGTTTATGTTTCGGAATTTTATATTCAAAAGAAGCATTACGATACGATAGTCGAGCTTGACAGCCAGTTTCATGAAACGATATACAAGGCTTCCGGAAGCGAAATTTTGGAGCATCAGCTTTCGACATATCATCATTATGTCGAAAGAATAAGAAAAGTTTCCCTCGGACGCGAAGAACGCGCACGCAAATCGAACGAGGAGCACGGAGCAATTCTTGATGCGATAAAGAAGCGTGATGCGGATCTTGCCGAAAAGCTTGCACATGAACATATAATGTCAACAATAGAAAATTTAAATCGTCAGGGATTATAAAAAAGCGGGAGACCGCTTTTTTTATTTATGCAAACGGCTGACAATGACATTTATCTTGTATATTGGTAAAAAAAAGAGTAAAATAAATTATGTTTGACCTTTTTGGGGAATAGGTATGACACAAAAATCCGTTATATTTTTAAGATTTCAACTGTGATAGGGCTTTATGCGGGAATATTAAAGATACGGAGAAAATATGAAAATACGCTATATTTTATGTGTGACGGTGTTGCTTGCTGCCGTGATGTATATTTTGCTCGGAGTTTTATTGCCGGGCGGCGAAAAAGTTTCAAAAAACGAACTTTCCGACAACTGGACCGTTGTACAGAACAGAAATATTACAACCGATGTGACGCTTTCCGATTACAAGGTACTTAAAACAAAAAAAGGTGACACGATTACGCTTGTAAACACCTTGCCGCAAAATGGCACTGAACAGGCGACGCTTATTATCGGATGCAACTATGCGACACTTAATGTTTACATAGGAAATACAAGAATATATACATACGGAATGGAACGCAAGTGGGACGGAAAATTTGTAGGCTCGGGTACGCATTATGTTTCGCTTCCTCTTGATTATTTCGGGAAAACAATAAAAATCGAGATGATTGCGACGGAAAATAATGCGATCGGAGACCTTGAAACTCCCATTCTTTGCAAATCCGGCGATGCAAAAGCAATAATAATCCGTGAAAATTTTCCGGCAATAGCAATCGCAATAACGATGATTCTCGACGGACTTTGCATTTGCGGGGCGACATTTACGTTTCTTTACAAGGACAAACGCTTTAAGCTTATGCTTTGCAGCGGATTTTTCGCATTTTTTGTCGGAATCTGGGCTTTATGCGAATATGATTTTATGGGAATAATCAATTCAAATTATTCGTTTATATGTGAAATTTCCCATGTTTCCGTATTCCTTGCGGCAATTTTTGTTTACGGATATTGCGGTGTAAAGGTTCTTGACAAGGTAGACGAAAAATATAATAACATATATAAGCTGATTTTACTCATATCCGTTGTAACGCTTATAGTGTCGGTATTGTTACATATGCTTGACATTGTGCATTATCCGACATCTATAAAAATTTGGCATGCCGAGATGTTTTTGATGTTCGGATATATCACATATCTGTATATTATTGACAGAAAAGACAAGGAAATTAAAAATCCCGTATTTTTGACGGGAATGGGAGCAATGATGTTTTGTTTCCTTTCGGATGTGTTCGTATATTATTTTGCAAGATATACATCTTTTAATGTCGGGCATTTCAAAGGAACTTCGTGCATAGGTACTTTTTTGCTTTTTACCTGTATGCTGACGGAATTTGCATGGGAATCTTCAAAACAGGCTAATATACGGGGCAAACTCGAACAATTTGAGCAAATGGCAAACAACGATTATCTGACGGGTCTCGCAAACAGAAGACAATGCGAAATTTTGTTTGATGAAATAGACAAGGAACAGTCAGACTATGCAATTATATTTTTTGATTTGAATAACTTAAAAGAAATAAACGATACTTACGGACACGATGCCGGAGACACGGCGCTAAAGCTCTTTTCGGATGTTTTAAGGGATGTATTTTCCGAAGTTTCTCTTGTTGCGAGAACGGGCGGCGACGAGTTTGTATGCATAATAAAGCATGCGGAAATTTTGAATATCAAGGGGCTTCTCGCAAAGCTGGATAAAAAAATAATTGAAATAAATAAAGCCAACAAGCCGCTTGACTTGTGCGCCGCAAGGGGCGTGGCAACAAAGCTCGATAAGCTTGAAAATGTTCGTGCGGCATACAGACTTGCCGATCAAAGAATGTATGAAAACAAGATGAATATGAAAAGAGCCATGAAAGGATAATTGTAATTATGGAATATTACAAAGACCGTATTCGCGGAATTCTGGATAAACTCTATAACAACTGCAGAACAAACAGAAGAATTGTAACAGGTATCAAAAAAAAGGATATCGGCTACGGGGAACGTGAAACATGTTTTAACGAAGACGGCGTTTGGAATGATTTTGGCAGAAACGAAACCTGGGGCGGACACGAAACGCATGCCGCCTTTAAAACCATAATAACAATTCCGCAGGAATATGCCGGCAAAAAGGTTGCCGTTATACTTAATACCGGCGCTACGGATATTTGGAATACGGACAATCCGCAATTTCTTGTTTATATAAACGGTAAAATTATATGCGGACATGACATGAATCATAATGAAGTGATTCTTTGTAAGGAGGCTGTTCCGGGGGAACAATACGAATATGCTCTTTATGCCTATTCGAACGGCGCCGAAGGACGTGACTTTTTGCTTCTTGATACCGTAACGGTTGAGACGGATGTTGAAGAACTCTATTATGACATCCTTGTGCCGTACGATATCGCATGCCTCCTGAAAAACACGGATAAGCTGCAAAACGAATATTTGACGGTTTTAAACGATGCTGTGTCAATACTTGATTTTAGGAATGAAGGATCTGCCGAATTTCATGAAACCGTCAAAAAGTGTGACGAATATATAAAAAAATATATTTATGACGAAAAAACAAGCCTGATAGAAAGAGATCCGATTTCAAATGTTATTGTTTCAAGTGTCGGACATACACATATCGATGTTGCATGGAAATGGCCGCTCAGACAGACGCGTGAAAAGGTTTTGAGAAGCTTTTCCACGGTTCTTTATGAAATGGACAGATATCCGGAATATAAATTCATGTCAAGCCAGCCGCAGCTTTATGAATTTGTAAAGGAAGAAAGTCCCGAAATTTATTCCCGCATCAAGGAAAGAATTGCGGAAGGCAGATGGGAAACGGAAGGCGCAATGTGGCTTGAAGCAGACTGCAATCTCGCATCGGGTGAATCGCTTATACGCCAGATTTTGTTCGGAACGTCATTTTTTAAGGAAGAGTTTGGAACTGTCAACAACAGGGTGCTGTGGCTTCCTGACGTGTTCGGTTACAGTGCCGCAATGCCGCAGATTTTAAAGAAAAGCCGTATAGATTATTTTATGACAACAAAGCTCGGCTGGAATGAATTTAATCAAATTCCGAACGATACTTTTTTGTGGAAAGGAATCGACGGAACGGAAGTTCTTACATATTTGATTACCACAAAGGATTATATTACCGATCCCGAGCTTAACAAAAAGCGTACTGCGGAAACAACCTACAACGGACGTGAAAACGCAAACCAGATAATGGGATGCTGGCAAAGATATCAAAACAAGGATATAAACGAGAACGTCCTTACGTGCTTCGGACACGGTGACGGAGGCGGCGGTGCAACAATTTCCATGCTTGAAGAGGGAAGGCGCCTCGCTTATACTCTTCCCGGATGTCCGCGTGTACGTCACAGCCATGTACTTGAATTTTTTGATGAATTAAACAAAAATCTTAAGGGCAAAAATGTGCCTAAGTGGAACGGTGAGCTTTATCTTGAATATCACCGCGGCACTTATACATCAATGGCAAGAAACAAAAAATATAACCGTAAGTGCGAAATAAGAAACGAAGATGCCGAGAGTATTGCTCTTTTCGCCTTCCTTACGGGAGCCGCCGCAGATTATCCTTTTTCCGAAATAAAGGAATGCTGGAAAAAGGTTTTGTTAAACCAATTCCATGATATTTTGCCGGGATCTTCAATAGAAGACGTATATATCGATTCTCTTAAACAATACAAGGAAGTTTGGGAGTCGGAACAAAAGATTATAGACGATTCTCTGTCCGATATCGTTAAAAAGAACACGGATAAGGAAAGCCTTTTTGATGTAAACTGCGGCAGTAATTTCCTTTATGTGTTTAACAATACGTCGTTTGAAAGACGCGATGCGGTTTTGCTTGACGGGTATTTTGATATTACGGATCCGGAAACGGGAGCCGTTTTAACGTGTCAGCGGACACATGACTTTAAAACCGTATTTATTGCCGGGAATTTACCTCAAAAAGGATATAAGGTATATGAAATTACGGAAAAACCTGCGGATACGGCGGTGACGAACGGATTTTTTGAAAAATCAGATTCAGATTATTTTAAAAACGATGCCCAAAATGATGCCGATAACGATGATGACAATTATGATGACAAAAAGCCGGACATAAAAATTTCGACGGATTTTTATGATGTCAAATTTAATAAGGCGCTTGAAATTGTTTCACTTTTTGATAAAGAAAACAATCGTGAAATCATAAAGACAGGACAAAAAGGCAATAGGCTTGTCGCATTTGAAGACATTCCGAAGGAGTATGACGCATGGAATATTGACAAATTTTATGTTGAAAAGAGCTGGGATGTCAATGATGTGATTTCGGCGGAAATAATTGAAGACGAGAAAGTATTTAAGTGCTTAAAGGTTGTCAAGCGTTTCAACAATTCCGTTATCACACAAAGAATAAATTTTTTTAATAATTTACGCAGAATCGATTTTAAGACGGAAATCGACTGGAACGAATCACAGGTGCTTTTGAAAACCTATTTCCCGTTTGATGTTGTGGCAAATAAGGCAACATATGAAATTCAATACGGAAGTGTGGAGCGCGCAACTCACGAAAACACAAGCTGGGATGCCGCAAAATACGAAGTCTGTGCGCATAAGTGGGCAGATATTTCCGAAAACGGATACGGAATAGCGCTTATGAACGATTGCAAATACGGATATTCGGGGAATGAGACGACTATGTCTCTCACGCTCATAAAATCCGGAATTTTTCCGAACCCGAATGCCGATCGGGAACACCACGAGTTCACCTATTCGATTCTTCCGCATAAGGGAGATTTCAGAACGGGTGATGTCATAAAGGAAAGCTATTTCTTAAATTATCCGGTCTATATTATGGCGGCAAAGAAGCCTAAGGAATATGTTAAGAGCTTTTTTAACATTGATTCTGATTCCGTTATACTTGAAGTCATAAAGCCGATGCATTCGGAAAAAGGTTCGATCGTTAAAATAGACGAAACGGAGTGCTTAAAAACAGAGCAGAACGTATCGGTGATTTTGCGCTTTTATGAATCTTTCGGCGGAAGAACGACGGCAAATCTCACTTCATGCTTTCAAATCGTATCGGCATTTGAGTGCGATATGCTTGAATATACAACGAAGCGCCTTAATTTAAACGAAAATAAGGTTATGCTCAAAATGAATCCGTATGAAATAAAGACGGTAAAGCTCATAATCAAAAAAGAAATATAAGCACTAATCAAGCGAAAGGGAATTTTTTTACATGCCACGTATTGACAAATCAAAATTCAGAAATTTTTGCATAATTGCGCATATCGATCACGGAAAGAGCACGCTTGCGGACAGAATCATCGAAAAAACGGGACTTCTTACCACTCGTGAAATGCAGGAACAGGTGCTTGACAACATGGACTTGGAGCGTGAGCGCGGAATCACGATAAAGGCGCAGACAATCCGCACGGTATATAAGGCAAAAGACGGTGAAGAATATATTTTTAATCTTATAGACACGCCCGGACATGTTGACTTTAATTATGAGGTTTCAAGGAGCCTTGCGGCATGCGAGGGTGCAGTGCTTGTTGTGGATGCGGCACAGGGGATAGAAGCACAGACACTTGCAAACGTTTACATGGCGATAGACCACAATCTCGAAGTTTTTCCCGTTATAAACAAAATCGACTTGCCGAGTGCGGAGCCCGAAAGAGTCAAAAACGAAATCGAGGACGTGATAGGAATAGAGGCGTCGGACGCCCCCCTTATTTCCGCAAAAAACGGAATCAATATCGAAGATGTTCTTGAAAGTATAGTAAAACATGTACCCGCACCTGTGGGAGACGAAAACGCTCCTTTAAAGGCACTTATATTCGATTCGCTTTACGATTCGTACAGAGGAGTAATTGTATTTTGCCGTATTTTTGACGGAACGGTAAGAAAAGGCACGCGTATACGCATGATGGCGACGGGCGCGGTGGCGGAAGTGGTCGAAGTGGGATTTTTTGGCCCCGGACGCTTTGTGCCCGCAGACGAATTGTATGCGGGATGTGTGGGATATATAACGGCGTCTCTTAAAAATGTCAAGGACACACGTGTCGGCGACACGGTAACAGAAGCCGACAATCCGTGCGATAAGGCACTTCCGGGATACAAAAAAGTAAATTCGATGGTATATTGCGGACTTTATCCGGCAGACGGAGCGCATTATGCGGATCTTAGGGATGCGCTCGAAAAACTGCAGCTTAACGACGCGTCTCTTGTATATGAGCCGGAGACGTCGGTTGCTCTGGGCTTCGGATTCAGGTGCGGGTTCTTGGGGTTACTTCACTTGGAAATAATAGAAGAACGCCTTGAACGCGAATATATGTTAGACCTTGTTACAACCGCGCCGAGCGTAATTTATAAGGTATACAAAACAAACGGAGAGTGCGTTGAACTCACCAATCCCACAAATATGCCGGATCCTTCCGAAATAGAGCATATGGAAGAACCCATAGTTTCTGCGGAAATCATGGTAAAAACGGAATTTGTCGGCGCAATAATGAAGCTTTGCCAGGAGCGGAGAGGCGTATATATAGGAATCGAATATATAGAGCAGACAAGAGCGCTTCTTAAATACGACCTTCCGTTAAACGAAATCATATATGATTTCTTTGATGCCCTAAAATCCCGTTCAAAGGGATATGCGTCGCTTGATTATGAAATGAAAGGATATGTGCCTTCAAAGCTTTGCAAACTCGACATTCTCATAAATCATGAGGAAGTTGACGCGCTTTCGTTTATCGTTCATGCGGACGGCGCTTATGAACGCGGACGCAAAATGTGCGAAAAATTAAAGGGAGAAATTCCGAGACACTTATTTGAAATTCCCATTCAGGCAGCGGTGGGCGGCAAGGTAATCGCGCGTGAAACCGTTTCGGCAATGAGAAAGGACGTTCTTGCAAAGTGCTACGGCGGTGACATTACAAGAAAAAAGAAGCTTCTCGAAAAGCAAAAGGAAGGAAAAAAAAGAATGCGTCAGATAGGCAATGTCGAAGTGCCCCAAAAGGCATTTATGGCTGTGCTTAAGCTTGACGATACCGATTGATTTTTAATATGGTAAAAAAAAATGCGGGGATATATGTACATATCCCCTTTTGTGTTAAAAAATGTTTATATTGTGATTTTTTGTCGGGTGTCGGTGATGAAAAGATATTCCGTGAATATACGGATGCAATTGTTCGTGAGATTGAGTCTTACCGGGAACTTGCCAAAAATTACAAAATATCCACGATTTATTTTGGGGGCGGCACACCGACAGTGCTGCCTATGGTTTATTTTAAAAAAATTGTTGAGAAAATAAAATCATCCTTTGATACGGATGATGTTACCGAATTTACCGTTGAGGGGAATCCCGGGACAATAACTTTTGATAGGGTTTCGGCATATAAAAGCTTGGGAGTAAACAGGATGTCTGTGGGAGTTCAGTCGGCAATCGACAGGGAACTTGCGATGCTTGGCCGTATTCATACCTTTAGGGATTCTGAAGAATGCATAAAAAATATTTATGATGCAGGAATTGCGAATGTTTCGGTTGATGTGATGTTTTCTCTTCCGAAGCAAAGTGAAAATGATTGTTTTTATACGCTTGACCGCATTATTTCGCTTAATCCGAAGCATATCTCCGCATACAGTCTCATGGTGGAAGAGGGAACGGAATTTTTTGGGCTTTATTCGGAAAAAGGACCGTTTTATAAGGATTTGCCGGATGAAATTACAGACAGAAAAATGTATTATGGGATCTGTGAAAGGCTTAAAAACGCAGGATTTATGCGATATGAAATTTCTAATTTTGCGCGGGTCGGCTTTGAAAGCCGTCACAATTCGTCCTATTGGACGGGAACGGAATATTTTGGGCTCGGAGCGGGAGCGTCGTCGCTTATAAAAAACGTAAGATATTCAAATGTAAGAAATGTCAAAAAATATATCGAAGAGCCTGTGCATCACATAACGGAAGAAATTTTGACCAAAAAAAAGCTTATGTCCGAATATATGATACTGGGGCTTCGTATGACACGCGGGATTTCGGTAAGCGGCTTTAAAGAAAAATTCGGTATTTCTCTTGATGAAATTTTTGGTGACGAAATAAATCGATCCGTTAACGAAAAAGCACTTGCAAGTGAAGGCGATATACTTAAACTCACGGATTACGGAATCGATGTGAGCAATGTAATATTTGAACGCTTCTGTATTTGATATTTTTATATTTGGTGCTTTTATATTTGAGGCTTTTACATCTGGTGCTTTACGACACTGTATTCGTCCCCGTTTTTGTAATAGGGACACGTTGCACTTTTGTCGGAAATGTATCTGTAATATTCGTCTTCGTCAAGTTCAACAACACAATAATATTCTTCAAATTCTTCATCATATGCATAATTTGCGCACATATCGCACTGATTGGACATGAGGTGCCTCCGGGGGATTATTTAAATAAAATTTTGAAAGCATTATATATCCATTTTTGCAAATTCGGAAGGGGAATATATATTTTTTAAATGAATTTAAAAAAGAAAAGAGGACTTAAAGCCCGAAATAATTTTGTTATTCTATAAAATAGGCAATATTGTTTAATTAAAAAAATCTAAACAGAGGGGTTTATTGTTTTTTTTATGCTATAATCCGAAAACAAGATGTTTTGACAGGGGGCATTTTATATGAATGTACTTGCGGTTGACGATGAACGGCTGATACTTGAAGATATGAAGGCGGAACTTCGCAAAATTTTCAAAAATGACGATATAACGGGCTTTGAAGACGGAAACTGTGCGATTGATTACGCAAATGACCTGGCGGCTCACGACGAGACGCTTGATTTTGCTTTCCTTGATATCAATCTTCGGGGGATGACGGGTATCGAGCTTGCAAAAAAAATAAAAGAAATTCACCATGAGACAAAGATAATATTTTGTACCGCATACAGCGAATACGCATATGACGCGTTTCGCATGCATGCTGTCGGATATCTTCTTAAGCCTGTTGAGGCAAGGCATATTACGGAAACACTTAATGCCTTAAATATCGATTGGAAGAATACCGAAAATACTTTGTCAAAGGATATAAGAGCGCAGACATTCGGGAATTTTGAGCTTTTTGTCGACAATCATATCGTATCCTTTCAGCGTGAAAAGGCAAAGGAACTTTTTGCATATTTGATTGACAGAAACGGTGCCGCGGTTACAACGGGTGAAATCGTGAGCGTGCTTTGGGAAGACAGACCGATTGACAAGACAACGCTTAACCAGGCTCATACAATAATCTCAAGTCTCAAAAAAACATTAAAGGAAAACGGCGTCGGAAGCATTATAATAAAAACCTGGAATCATATTGCGGTTGACACAACAAGAATCAAGTGTGATGTTTATGATTTTTATAAAGGCGACGCAATTGCGATAAATTCGTATCGCGGTGAATATATGGCTCAGTACAGCTGGGCGGAAATGACAAATGCCGATCTTATGAACAAGGCGCATAAATAAATCATCGCGAAAATGGTGTACTTTTGTTGTACAAGGTGATGTAAAATATGACCTGTTATTAAAAGTAACATGCCTTAAGATATCGGCATGCATGAAAGGGAAGAGGACAGGAAATTTGGTAATACTTCTTGTACAAAACAATAAAAAAGAGCTTAAGAGCCTTGTGAATAACGTACAGGAAGTTTTTCCGGGAGGTACGGTTGTCGCCTTTGACAGCCCGCAAAAGGCGCTCAGCTATGCGGATACGGCAAATATCGATATTTGTTTTGCGGATGTCGAAATGAAAACGGGAAACGGATTTGTTCTTACCGAGGAACTCCGAAACCGGAACAAAAACATTTGTGTAAATCTCATGGCAAACAATACGGATTATGCAATTGATGCATGGCGTCATCATATAAACGACTATATTTTAAAACCGATTACGACAGACTCGATAAGGCATACAATAAGCAAATAAAATGTTTTTTTTAAGGGGAACGGCATTGACGGTTCCTTTTTTTTGACTTATACTTTAAACATGCGGATAATCCGCGTGACAGGTGACTTTTGGCATTTTTTACGGAAGGGAAAAATAATATGGGACATTCGGTTAAAACGATAGAAAGACCCGTTGATTATAAATTACAGCTTCATATTTTTGAGACAGATGAGGATTACGCCCGCGGCAGTATCCTTATTCTTCACGGGATGGCAGAGCATTATGAGCGTTATTTCGGATTTATCGATGCGCTTAACAATGCGGGATATGATATTTATATTTACAATCACAGAGGGCACGGAGCAGATTTAAAGGAAAACGAGCTTGGATTTTTTGCAAATAAAAACGGTGATGAGGTTGTAATAGAAGATGCTGTTGCCGTAATGAAATATGTATACGTAAACAAGAGGAGCGAGAGATGTGCGATTTTCGGTCACAGCATGGGCTCACTTATCGCACGCAACGTAATTCAGAGATTTGACAAAATGGACTGCGCTTTGATTTGCGGTACCGGTTTTATGAGTGATTTGATATGTAAGACCGGCATGTTTGTTTCAAATGTGATTTCGTTCTTTTTTGGACCCGAGCACAAGTCTCCTTTAATGAAAAAGCTTACGTTCAGCAAGGACTATAAGAAAAATTGCATACGCACATCAAATGACTGGCTTACAAAAGACGAAAAAATTGTAGATGCCTACAATAATGATCCTTATTGCGGATTTTTGTGCTCATCGAGTTTTTATCATGATTTGATTTCGATTACCTACAAGGCTTGCCACAATATCGAAAAAACAAGACATGATATGCCGATTTTTATCGCAAGCGGTGCGGAAGATCCGGTAGGCGCGTTCGGAAAAGGAATAAAGCAGCTTTACAACAAATATAAAGAAATCGGATTTACATCTGTTTCAATGAAGCTTTATGATACGGACCGTCATGAGCTTTTGAATGAGACGGATAAGGATAAGGTGATTTCCGATTTCATCAAATTTTTTGAAACAAATCTTTGATTGCAAACAAAAAAGGATCCTTAAAAAAGATCCTTTTATTTCTTTTGAAAATTTATTGTAAAAGATTTGACTCTCTCTTCGGAGGCTTCGGACCCATAAACGAATAAAAATAGGTTTTGAGCATTCCGTTGTATATCTTTCGGTTTTTGTCGGGGGTGCGGTTTATGTATTTTACGGCATCCTCGTAGCTTGTGATCATAAACATAGACCAGGAGTCGAGAGATGCAAATTTTTCACCGATTGTGCCATAAAGTGCTGGCAGGGCACTTTTTTCAGTAAGGCGCTCGCCATATGGCGGATTGGTAATTATAAAGCCGTATTTTTTGGGATTACTGAGCGCTTTTACGTCACGTACCTGAAAATGGATATAATTTTCGACGCCGGCATCGATCGCATTTTGGCGTGCGGCTTTTATTGCTTCACCATCGATGTCATAGCCCTGGATATTCATTTTTATATCCGGAATTATTTTTGAATTTGCTTCATTTATCGCATCATACCAGACTTTTTTGGGAACGAGAGAGATCCAAGTCTCCGCTTCAAATTCACGATTCATTCCGGGCGCGATATTTGCGCCGATTAATGCCGCTTCAATCGGAATGGTGCCGCTTCCGCAAAAAGGATCGACAAGTATCCTGTCGGCTTTCCAGGGGGTGAGCATGATGAGTGCGGCCGCAAGAGTTTCTTCGATCGGCGCCGCAACTTTCATTTTGCGGTATCCACGCTTGTGAAGCGATTCACCCGTGGTATCGATTCCGATGGTTACTTCGTCTTTTAAAATAGACACGCGAAGCGGAAAACGTGCTCCGGTTTCGGGAAATTTTTCCACATTATAGCGCGTCTGCATCCTGGTTACCATCGCTTTTTTGATTATGCGCTGGATGTCGGAAGGAGAAAAGAGCTTGCTTTTTACGGAATTTGCTTTTGTTACCCAAAATGCCGCATCGGCGGGCAGATAATTTTCCCAGGGGATATTTTTTGTTCCGCAAAACAGGTCTTCAAAGGTTTCAGCATGAAAAGAGCCGACTTTCAACAAAACTCTTTCGGCGGTGCGCAAAAAAATGTTCGCTCTTGCGAAGGCGCTTATGTCACCCGAAAAGGTTACTTTTCCGTCTTCGACGGATACGATCTCATATCCGAGATCCGATATTTCTTTTTTTAATACGGCCTCAAGTCCGAAATGGACCGGGCAAATAAATTCAAATTTTTCCATATTTCGGATTCTATATTGTATGAAATAAAAAGTCAAGGGAGAGTTTTTTTAAGAGAAGGCCTGTAGGGGAGCTACACGGTAAGTAGGATATTGCTCATGTTTATGAAAGGATTTTTATATGAAAAAAATAATTTTTGCAACGGGAAACAAGGATAAAATGCGTGAAATTCGAGAGATTTTCGGGGATGAATTTGAAATAATTTCGATGAAGGAAGCGGGCGTAAATACAGAACCCGAAGAAAACGGCACGACTTTTGCGGAAAATGCGCTTATAAAAGCAAAAGCTGTTGCGGAAATTACCGGCTTGCTTACGCTTGCGGACGATTCGGGACTTGAGATAGATGCGATGCAGGGCGCGCCGGGAATTTATTCCGCAAGGTTTTTGGGGCATGATACGGATTATTTATACAAAAATAAATATATTTTGGATAAATTAAAGGATGTCCCGGATCAGGAGCGCACGGCAAGATATGCTTGCGCAATCGCCGCAGTTTGGCCGGACGGCACTTACAAAACGGTTACGGAATATTTTGAGGGAAAAATCGCATATGTACCTGCCGGAAACGGAGGCTTCGGTTACGATCCGATTTTCTTTGTGCCGGAATACAATAAAACCGCCGCAGAGATGGACATAGCAGAAAAAAATGCGGTAAGCCACAGAGGAAAGGCACTCAGAGCAATCAAAAAATATCTTGTTTAGAGAGCCTATGGGAAATAAGGAGACACCATGTATACAATAAGTGTTTGCATGATTGTTAAAAACGAAGAAAAAAATTTAAGGAACTGTCTTACACCGTTAAAGCAAATTGCTGACGAAATAATTATTGTGGATACCGGTTCAACCGACCGCACAAAGGAAATTGCGCGTGACTTTACGGATAAGATTTATGATTTTGAGTGGACTTATGATTTTGCGGCAGCAAGAAATTTTGCATTTTCATGTGCCACTTCCGATTATATATATTCTGCGGATGCGGATGAGGTAATTGACCAAGGAAACATGAAATTTTTTCAGAGATTAAAAAAGTGCCTGATCCCGGACATCGAAATAATTACGATGATTTATGTGAATCCCGAGGACATAAATATGGCATACAACAATTTGCGGGAGAGAAGACCAAAGCTTTTTAAGCGCCTTCGGACTTTCACATGGATAGACGAAATTCATGAAACCGTAAGACTTGATCCCGTTGTTTATGATTCGGATATCGAAATTATTCATAAGCCGCACGAAAATCATTCAAGTCGTGATTTTCATGCATTTAAAAAAATTCTTACAGAGCGCGGAGATATGTCGGAAAGACTATGGTCAATGTACGCAAAGGAACTTTTTTTTAACGGAAATAAAGAGGATTTTTGGTTTGCAAAGCCGTATTTTGAAAAGAGAGTCACGACGAGCGAAGAATTTTCGTCGCTTGAAGCAATGTGCGTTGTTGTGAGAAGCTGGGCAGAAAACGATTACTTTGATGAAGTGAGTGCATTTTTACCTGAACTTGAATTATTTAAAACGGTTCCTGCGGAAATAGATTATTCGCTTGGGCGGATTTTTGAAAAACAGGGGGATATGGATGCGGCACAAAAATATTTTGATAAGTCAAAAACCGATGAAAGCTTTGTTTGCGTAAAATATAAGGCTTTGTGAGACACTTTGGTTACTGTGGCCATGTATAAAAGTTTATTCTTTGTTTATGTGAAGGACACAAAAAATTGACATAAAATGTATACGATGATAAAATCAAAAACCAAATGAACATCGTATCGGAGGAACAATGGACAACAATAACGATCCCAATAAGAAGGATGACAAAAACAGGCATCAGACCAGAAGAGGCCTTATAATATGTGCTTTTGTGGCACTTTTTATGATCATCTGGGGCAGAATCATATCAAACTCGATAGAGAAAAGCACACAAACGGAAATTACTTACGATGAATTTGTTAAAATGCTTGAAAATAACGAAGTGAAGAGCGTTGAAATTTATTCCGACACGCAGAAAATCGTTATCACTCCGAAGGAGCAGCATTATTTAAATTACGTGGAAACAATGTATACGGGTATTTTGGAAGACGGAAACGCTTTGCAGGAACGTTTGGAAGCATCGGGTGTTGAATATAAGCGCGCGTCAAGCTCTTCGTCATCGGAAATACTTTCGACGATACTTGATTTTGTGCTCATGTTCGGCGGCATAATCATTTTTATGATTTTTATGTACAGGCTTATGGCAAAGAGCACCGGCGGAATAATGGGCGTCGGAAAGAGTAATGCGAAAGTTTATGTCGAAAAGCAAACAGGAGTTACGTTTAAGGATGTTGCCGGTCAGGAAGAGGCAAAAGAAAGTCTTACGGAACTTGTTGATTTCCTTCATGATCCCGGCAAATATACATCGATCGGTGCAAAGCTTCCCAAGGGCGCATTGCTTGTGGGACCTCCCGGAACAGGTAAAACACTCCTTGCAAAAGCTGTTGCCGGTGAAGCAAAGGTTCCTTTCTTTTCGCTTTCCGGTTCCGACTTTGTTGAAATGTATGTCGGTGTGGGAGCGTCACGTGTACGTGATCTCTTTAAACAGGCCCAGGCTGCCGCACCCTGTATTATATTCATAGACGAGGTTGATGCAATCGGTAAGTCCAGAGATTCAAAATACGGCGGCGGAAATGACGAAAGAGAACAGACACTTAACCAGCTTCTTTCGGAAATGGACGGCTTTGACACATCAAAGGGTATTGTAATACTTGCCGCAACAAACAGACCTGAAGTACTTGATAAAGCACTTCTTCGTCCGGGACGTTTTGACAGACGGATAATTGTTGACAGACCCGATTTGAAGGGAAGAACGGAAGTATTAAAGGTTCATGCAAAGAATGTAAATATGGGTGACGACGTGGATCTTGAGGCAATTGCTCTCGCAACAAGCGGAGCTGTCGGATCGGATCTTGCGAACATGATAAACGAGGCCGCGATTCTTGCCGTTAAAAAGGGCAGAAAATATGTTACCCAAAGTGATCTTTTCGAATCCGTGGAGGTTGTTATTGCGGGTAAAGAAAAGAAAGACAGAATTTTGAGTACGGAAGAAAAAAATATTGTCGCATTCCATGAAACCGGACATGCACTTGTTACCGCTTTGCAAAAGAACGCGGAGCCGGTTCAAAAAATTACCATCGTTCCGAGAACAAAGGGGTCGCTCGGCTATGTTCTTCAGGCTCCCGAAGAAGAAAAATATCTGATGAAGAAGGAAGAGCTTATCGCACGCATAACAACATTTTGTGCGGGAAGAGCGGCAGAAGAAATTGTTTTCGGCTCTGTTACGACAGGTGCTTCAAACGATATCGAACAGGCAACCGGAATTGCGCGTTCGATGATTACTCAATACGGAATGAGCGAGAGATTCGGACTTGTTCAGCTTGAGAGCATCGAGAGCAAATATCTTGACGGACGTGCAGTAGCACAGTGTTCAAACGAAACGGAAACGGAAATCGACAAAGAAGTTCGTGAAATTATTTCTTCCTGCTATGAAGAAGCAAAGCGTCTTCTTAACGAAAACAGAGATATTTTAAATAAGATTGCGGGTGTATTGATTGAACGTGAAAGCATCACCGGCAAGGAATTCATGACAATCTTTAACGAAATGAAAGAAAATAAAAAGGAAGAAATGTCAGAAACTTCCGGAAACGTAAATTCCGGAAAAGAAACTTCCGAAAATGCAAATTCCGAAAATACGGAAGAAAAAAATTAAATGGATTTTAATATTTCCGAAGAATTAAAAAAACTCCCGGGTTCCCCGGGAGTTTATATAATGCATGACTCAAACGACGAAATAATATACGTCGGAAAGGCGGTTGTGCTCAAAAACAGAGTGCGTCAGTATTTCCAAAGCAGCAAAAACCACACGCCAAAGATAAAAAAAATGGTGGAGCATGTCAAGTGGTTTGAATATATTGTTGTGGATTCGGAAATGGAGGCACTCGTTTTAGAATGCAATCTTATTAAGGAACATCGACCGAAATACAATACAATGCTTAAGGATGACAAGCATTATCCTTATATCAAAATTACTTCCGAAGAATTTCCGAGAATTTTGTTTGCGAGAGACATTAAAAAAGACGGCGGCACTTATTTCGGACCATATACTTCGGCGGATTTGGTACACGATACCATTGTTTTTTTAAGGAAAGCATGCAATCTGAGATCATGCGGGAAAATAGTGTCGGAAGGCGAGAAGTGTGTCATGCGTCCGTGCCTTTATAATGCAATCGGAGAGTGTCCGGCACCGTGCATGGGAAATGTAAAGCGTGCGGATTATTTAACAGGCATCGAAAAGGCGGTTAAATTTTTAAAAGGAAAGCATACGTTTCTTACGGACGAATTAAACAAAAAAATGCTTGATTATTCCGAAAAGCTTGAATTTGAAAAGGCGGCGGAAATCAGGGACTTGCTTAACGGTATAAAAAAGCTTGATGAAGAACAAAAGGCTGATGAATGCGACAATTCCGACCGTGATATTGTGGGTGTGGCAGTAAACGGGGACACGGCTGTGGCAGCGGTATTTTTTATCAGAAACGGAAAGATGGTCGGTAGGGAACACTTTCATATTACGGGCGCAGACAGCGAAACGGAATCCAAAATCACTGAAAGCTTTATAAAGCAGTTTTATTCGGGAACACCGCATATCCCAAAGGAAATATATGTTTCTTCGGAAATCGAAGACATGGAAGCAATTTCAAAATGGCTTACTGAAATAAAAGGACATAAGGTCACGATTTTTACGCCAAAAAAGGGTGAAAAGAAGGGACTTGTGGAAATGGCAAAAAACAACGCCCGCACGATTCTCTTTAACGATGAGGAACGAACGGAAAGCATGAGACGCAAAACTCTCAAAGCCATCGATGAAATAAAAGCCTTGCTAAATTTAAAAAAGCTATATAGAATAGAATCGTATGACATTTCAAACACGGGCGGCTTTGAAAATGTAGCCTCAATGGTTGTTTTTGAGGAAGGCGAAAAAAAGAAGTCGGACTACCGCAGATTTAAAACCAAAACGGTGACAGGCCCCGATGACTACAAGAGCATGGCGGAAGTGTTAAGGCGCAGATTCGAGCACGGAATAAGAGAAAAGGAAGAAGCAAAAAGCAGAGGCATGATTTCAGAAGATTCTTTTATGCGCTTTCCCGATTTGCTTTTGATAGACGGCGGACGAGGCCAGGTGAATGTTGTTTTGGACGTTTTAAAAAGCTTAAATCTTGATATTCCCGTATGCGGAATGGTAAAGGACGACAGACACAGGACAAGAGGACTGTTGTATAACGATGAGGAACTCGATATGGATGTACATTCCGAAGGATTTAAGTTAATTACGAGAATTCAGGACGAAACGCACCGCTTTGCAATCGAATATCATAAGTCGTTACGAACAAAGGCACAAACCTCGTCGGTACTTGACGAAATTCCGAATATCGGAAAGAAACGCCGTATTGCGATAATGCGGCATTTTGATTCGATAGACGAATTAAAAATGGCAGATGTCGAAGAACTCATGCAAATACCCGAAATAA
Organism: Lachnospiraceae bacterium; assembly: GCA_963649295.1. GTDB lineage: Bacteria > Bacillota > Clostridia > Lachnospirales > Lachnospiraceae > RGIG3528. The sequence continues at coordinate 67,697 of CAVJHK010000004.1, forward strand.
ATTTGCTTGCGGCACAAAGCATTTTTGATTTTTTTCATAACGAAAAGAAGGAAGGAACATAATGTTTAAAGTTAGTCTCGAAAAATTTGCGGCTCAAATGAAGCTTGAATATTTAACACCCGAAATACCTTTAAAGGGCAGACGGATAATAGAGCCCGAAGTAAACAGGCCGGCGCTACAGCTTGTCGGATTTTATGATTATTTCAACAACGAGCGTGTTCAGGTAATAGGAATGGTTGAATACGCATATATGGAAAAAATGGAAGATCACGGACTTGCGGTTCTTTCAAAGCTTATGAGCTTTAAATTGCCATGTATTGTTCTCTGCCGTGACATAAGGCTTTCGGATGACATAATGAAGGTTGCGAACGAGAGACAGATTCCTATTTTTTCGTCGCACAAATCAACTTCGGATTTTGAAGCGGAATCGATCAGGTGGCTCAACGTCGAGCTTGCACCGCGCAAATCGATACACGGAGTTTTGGTTGACGTATACGGCGAAGGTATTTTGATAATCGGTGAATCGGGTATAGGCAAAAGCGAAGCGGCACTCGAACTCATAAAGCGCGGTCACAGACTTGTTGCGGATGACGTTGTCGAAATAAAAAAGGTAAGCGATGCGACGCTTATCGGTCAGGCACCCCAAATTACGAGACATCTGATTGAGCTCAGAGGTGTCGGAATTATCGACGTAAAAACGCTCTTCGGTATCGAAAGCGTTAAAAACACCCAGCAGATAGACCTTGTCATAAAGCTTGAGGATTGGGTAAAGGACAAGGAATATGACAGAATGGGACTTGAAGAAAAATATATCGAGTTTCTTGGGAACAAAGTCGTATGTCAGGATCTTCCCGTGCGTCCGGGCAGAAACCTCGCAATAATCGTTGAGGCGGCAGCCGTAAATCACAGACAGAAAAAGATGGGATACAATGCCGCACGCGAATTTTCAAAGCGTGTTACCGAAAATATCATGAACGGCGGACATTTAGACGATGACGAGGAAGAGGAAGAAGATTAAAATATAAGAAAACGGAGAATAAAGGGATTATGAAATATATTTTTGGATCGGATATCGGGGGAACTACGGTTAAACTCGGACTTTTTACTAAAGACGGGACATTAATTTCAAAGTGGGAAATCAAAACAGACAGGACAAATCACGGGATGAATGTTCCGGGTGACATTGTTGCATCGATTAACCAAAAAGCAAAAGAAGAAAACATAAATGACGGTGACATTTTGGGACTAGGAATCGGTGTCCCCGGTCCCATAAAAAGAGACGGAACAGTGCTTAAGTGCGCCAATCTCGGCTGGGGAATTTTTAACGTAAACGATTATTTTACGGAACTTTTCGGACATAAGTGCATTGCCGCAAATGACGCAAATGTTGCGGCCCTTGGTGAAATGTGGAAGGGCGGAGGAAAAGGATATACCGATATCGTAATGGTGACGCTGGGAACGGGAGTCGGCGGCGGAGTTATCATAAACGGCAAAATACTTGCGGGAACGCACGGCGGTGCAGGTGAAATCGGTCATATCCGCATGAACGAAAACGAAACACGGGTTTGCGGATGCATGGGACACGGACATCTTGAACAATATGCGTCGGCTACAGGAATCGCATATCTCGGGTGCGAAAAAGCAAAGGAAAATCCGGATTCTTTGCTTGCAAAATTTGAAAATATTACCGCAAAAGACGTATTTGATGCGGCAAAAAAAGGCGACACGGCGGCACTTTCTGTAGTTGACAATGTATGCGAAATACTTGATATTGCATTATCTCATGTTGCGGCAGCGGTCGATCCCGAGTGCTTTGTAATAGGCGGCGGAGTATCAAAGGCGGGCGACATTCTGATTGATACGCTTAAAAAGCATTATGGACACAATATGTTAAATGCGCTTCAAAATACGGAATTTAGGGCAGCAACACTCGGAAACGATGCGGGCATATACGGATGTGCGAGGTTGATAATAGATGGAAATTAAAAAAAGGACGGAAGTGCTTGAACGGCTTTCTAAAGTTCTTTCTTTAAAAAATATATATACGGATGAAAGCTTATCATGCCACACATCGTTTAAAATAGGAGGTCCGTGTGACTTTTTTGTGATTGCGGAAGACGAAAGTGAGCTTATTGACACAATAAATATATGTAATGAGCTGGATGTCCGATATCTTTTACTCGGAAACGGGACAAATGTCCTTATAAGTGACAAGGGTTTCAGCGGAGTTGTGATTAAGCTTATGGGAAAATTTTCGGAAATCACAACGGAAGAAAAAATAAACGACGGAGAAGCACTTATTACGGCCGGCGCCGGAGTTCCGTTATCCAGGCTTTCGATGCATGCCCTAAAAAAAGGCTTCAGCGGCCTTGAATTTGCGGGAGGAATTCCGGGAAGCGTTGGCGGAGCGGTTTATATGAATGCGGGGGCTTACGGGCACAGTATTTCGGATGTGATAAAATGTGTTGTTGCGATTGATGCCGACGGAAAAATAAAGGAATATACATGTGAGGAAGCCAAATTTTCTTACAGAAAAAGTATTTTTGCGGAGAATAACGAAATAATCCTCTTTGCTTCGGCGCTCGTAAAAGTATATCCGAGAATTCCGATACGTGTGGTTATGGAACGATACAGAGCGGAACGCGCCGAAAAGCAACCTCTTGAACTTCCGAGTGCCGGAAGCTTTTTTAAAAGACCCGAAGGCAATTTTGCGGGAAAGCTTATTGAAGAGGCTGGGCTTAAAGGATATCGAGTGGGGGATGCCGGCATATCCGAAAAGCATGCGGGCTTTATTGTAAATTACGGAAAAGCAACAAGTGATGATGTAATGCGGGTAATGCAGTATGTCATAGATACGGTTTATGATAAGTTCAAGGTTAAG
>CAVJHK010000005.1:0-34029 GCA_963649295.1 Lachnospiraceae bacterium
ATTTGACAAAGCAATATCAAAATATGAAATTGTGCCTGTATACAAATTCAGCTTCGGAAACGATAAGGCAACATCGGCGCAGGGGTATGCAAAAGTAAAAAAGGCAAACGTATTTGAAGGCAATGCGGAATACGGCTTTATCGGTAATGTTGATTCGTGCTTCCTCGGGATGTCTTTCAAAACAACGGAAAGCTATTTTGCATTTGTGCTTCCCGACGGACTTTATGATGTTACGGTCAAAAAAACGGAAGACGGACGTACCACAATGATGTTAAATGACGGTGCGTTTGCGATAAATGTTGGAATTAACGGGAACGGACGCAAGGGCAGTGTTGACAGAACGTATACGGCTATGGATGTGCGAGTTTCGGACAATCTTGCAAAATTTTCCGTTTCCGGCGGACAAAATATTGCGACAATCGAATTTGTGCGGGCATCGTCCTTGCTCCCCAGAAAAACTCATATTTATATAGCGGGCGATTCGACGGTCGCAACATATTATCCCAGAACGTTTACAAAAGAACCCGACGACGGAACGGCTCAAACCGGCTGGGGACAGGTTTTTGAATATTATACAACCGATGACGTGATTGTGGATCCGCTCGGCTCCGGCGGTACATATGCAAGAAGCTGGTACGAAATGTATTTTAAGGGAATTATGAATAATGCTCATGCGGGCGATTATTTCATAATCCAGGAAGGCATCAACGACAGATCCTACAGTTCCGTTACGGAAATGGTTGAATATTTGACAATTATGATTGATTGGTGCCGTGAGGCTCAGGTTATTCCGGTGCTTGTCACAAGCCAGCAATCGGTTAAATTCTGGAAAGACGCGTCGGGCAAGGATGTCGGTGAATACGGAGAACCGGAAGGCAGCTCACTTAATGCTTTTATGGTTGCGATAAGAAAGCTTGCCGCAGAAAAAAAAGTATTTCTTGTTGACAATGCCGCGCTTACGGGCGCATGGTACAAAACCGTCGGAAGAACATATGTTGCGGAGCATTATCACTTATTCAACAAAAGCACCGGCACGAGTGCGGACACGCTGCACCTGTCTTATGCGGGCGCCAAAAAGATTGCCGAGCTCATCGCAACGGAATTGTATAATCAGATTAACAATAACGTGACGGACGCAAACGGAAATACATTGTCGGGGATCAAGCTTAACGAAATTACGGAATATAATTTTACATATACGGGTTCAAACGGCGAAACGATTGAAGATACCGTTCGTGCGGTATATTTTGACGGCTACAGAGGATAACATATGGGCATTTTTACAAATGCGCTCGAAAAATTAATCAAAAAGAAATTTAAAAATAATTGCGAAATGCATTCGGATGTTGTGTCGGAACGCTTCATAAAGCAGGAAATAGCTGATTTTAATTTTTTTCCGGACGTTGAAAGCTTCATGACCGTCGATTCGACAAACAATCTTTTAAAATCCTATGCCGAGCGCGGAATTGTGAGTGATACCGTTGTGATTGCGGAATCCCAAACGGCGGGGAGAGGAAGGCTCGGCAGAACCTTTTATTCTCCGGACGGAATGGGAATTTATTTTAGTCTCCTTCTTCATCCCAAAAAACAAATCACCTCGTGTACGGATATTACGACAATGGCAGCGGTTGCGGAAGTGCTCGCGATCGAATCCATACTTAAAATAACCCCCGCGATCAAGTGGGTAAATGATATTTATTACAACAACAAAAAGGTTTCGGGAATACTTGCCGAAGCAAAGGTGAATGCGGATACGGGAGTTCCGGAATATGTGATTCTTGGGGTCGGAATAAATATTTATACGCCGGAAAACGGATTCCCGGAAGATATAGCACAGGTTGCGGGAGCATTACTCCCCGACAATAAGGAAATTCCGAATCTCAAAAACAGGCTTGTTGCGGGTTTTTTGATAAATTTCCTGAAGCTTTACAATAATTTGCCTGACAAGTCGTATATGGATATATACAGAGAAAAATGCTTCTGCATAGGAAAAAACGTTATGGTTACAAATTCGGATCATACGGAAATTTTGGACCAAAATGCCGACCGCACACATGCATATGTTGTAGGTGTTAACGACGACGGAAATTTGCATGTTAGATATCCGGACGGCTTTGAGGAAAACTTATCGAGCGGAGAAATAAGCATAAGGATTTAAGAGGCAAGGGCTTATGAAAACCGGAAAATTCAAATTAATATTTGTGATATTTTTTGTCATAGTATTTTTGCTGTTCCTCGGAACCGTTACTGTTTTTGTAAAGGGTTGGACATTCGATACGGGCAACAGACTGTTTTTCTGTATCTTTACTTTGATTTTCTTTTTGTTTGTGCTTTTTGTCGTAATTGCACTTGTGGTTCTTCTTGACAAAAGTGAAGAAGGACAGGCATACGAACGAAGGATGCTTGACCTTGCAAACAAGCAAAAAGAGACTTTGGAAGAGCATGATGCCATTATTGCCGACTCGGGAAACGGGATATGGCAAATTGTGCTTGAGGACGGACATGAACCGAGAATCATTGCATCAGCCAAGATGCTTGAAATTCTCGGAGCCGAAAACAAAGCCCTTACCGAAGAACAGCTTTATGTATATTGGCGGTCGCGTATTTGCACGGATCAGCTGATGATTGCGGAAGAAAGTATTTCGAAGATGATTAACGGAGGCTTTTCGGAATTTACCTATCGCTGGAATCATCCGACACTCGGCGAAAGATATATGAGAAGCGGCGGCAAAGGCAGAAATGTGCAGGGACAAAAAAAGATTTTGTCCGGTTATCATTCCGACGTTACCGATATAGTTTTGAAGGACGAAAGCCAAAAAAAGAAGCTTGCCGAGTCGGTACGTCTTGCCGAGGCTGCAAACAATTCAAAGACGGCCTTTTTGTTCAATATGTCACACGACATCCGCACTCCGATGAATGCAATAAAGGGATTTTTGCATTTGCTTCGCCGAGATATTGACGATCCCGACAAACGTCTTGAATATATCGATAAAATGGAAAATGCGTCCGATGTTTTGATTTCGATAATTAACAATGTCCTTGAGATGGCACGAATCGAAAGCGGAAAAATCACGCTTAACGAAACAATAAATGATTTGAATACGATTTGCTCACACATATATTCCGTTTTTGAGGGAGAGATGTCAGATAAGCACATCACCTTTACAAAGGCGATACGTGTGGTTCATCCGTATATTTGGTGCGATCTTACAAGAGTTCGCGAGGTATTTATCAATATCTTAAGCAACGCCTATAAATATACCGGAGAAAACGGGTCCGTTTCGATGGAAGTAAGAGAAATGCCGTCGGAGCGTGACGGCTACGGAAATTACAGAATTACGATTTCCGATACGGGATGCGGAATATCAAAAGAATTTTTGCCGCACATATTTGACGAATTCTCAAGAGAACACAATACAACCGAGATAAAGATTGAAGGGTCTGGACAATCACTGCCGCAAGTGAACTCGGAAAGGGAAGTACCTTTGTTGCGGCAATATCTTTTAGGTTTGCAACCCGTGAAGAGCTTGAAAATCCGAAAATAAAAGAGAGCACTTCCGAAGCAATCGATACAAATACCGAAAAGACGAAAAGAATACTGCTTGCGGAGGACAATGACCTTAATGCCGAAATAGCGCTTGAGATACTTAAGGAAGCGGGCTTTAAGGCGGACAGGGCATCTGACGGACGCGAGTGCGTAAACAAATTAAAATCGGAAAGCGCGGGACATTACGATGTCATCCTTATGGATATCCAGATGCCGAATCTTGACGGATATGCCGCAACGCGTGAAATACGCGCTCTTGACAATGGCAAAAAGTCGCATATTCCGATTATAGCAATGACCGCAAACGCATTTGAGGAAGACAGAAAAAATGCGCTTAAGGCAGGGATGAACGAGCATATTTCAAAGCCGTTTGACATAAACAAACTGATTGATGCGATAAATAAAGTAATTAAGTGACAAAAAATGCACTAAATTATTTTTGCAAATTGCAATTTTAAATAGAGTAATCAATTAACGAAAAAAAGCATTTCATGAGAAATGTAAAATCGTAAGCAACTTAAAACAAGCAAAACAATAAGCAAAACAATAAATCCGTAAGCAAACAACTGATGGAGGAGAAAATTTATGGGAATGGAGCAGTACGAAAACTGGAAAGCGAACCACATGCACGATGCGCCGGCAAGAGAAAAAATCGTTAAGCTCGGACGCAAAATCACGGATGTTGCCGGACATATCTTTGGCGGAGTAAAGGTTGAGGATCCGGAATACTGGGGACTTGCCGAGATCGTGACCGACGAGATGGCGGATGTTGCACTCAAAATGAAAAAGAGACATCATTATACATTTTCCGAGCTTTTAAAGCTTTGCGATATTGATGATGCCGGAAAAGAGGCATTCCAAAAGCTCCTTGACGAGATGAGCTATGTGGGGCTGCTTGAATATGACTACGGATATCATTACGATCACAACGGCCGTACGGCTCCGCAAACGGAGAGGCGCTATTGCCTTCCGATGTTTGTGCCGGGTTCAGCCGAGCTTTTCAATATGGAGGAACTGCCCGACAGATCAAATCCCAGATTAAAGGATCATCCCGACGTTGCCGCTTTTTTTGAAAGAATGACATATATTCCGCTTGCGGGCATCACGCAAATGGTTCCGCCCGGAGGCGCAGGCGTGGGAATGCATGTTATTCCCGTAGAAAAAGCCATCTCGATGGAAAATGAAGCAATCGATATAGAAAAGCTTTCTTATTGGCTTTCAAAATATGAAGGAAAAATCGGTGTCGGAAGGTGCTCCTGCCGTGCATCGCGTAAGGCAATAGGCGACGGATGCGCAGACGACGATTACGGCTGGTGCATAGGAGTGGGCGACTTTGCGGACTATTGCCGCGAGACGGGCAAAGGTCATGACATTACCAAAGAAGAGGCGCTTGCGATTTTGAAGCGTGCCGAAGACAACGGCTTTGTGCATCAGATTACAAATATTGACGGCGAAAACAAGATTTTCGGAATTTGCAACTGCAACGTTGAAATATGCAACGCGCTTCGTACGTCGCAGCTGTTTAACACTCCCAATATGTCACGTTCCGCTTATGTTGCGCATGTTGACGAATCAAAGTGCGTTGCCTGCGGAAGATGCGTTGAATATTGCCCTGCGGGGGCTGCAAAGCTCGGACAAAAGCTTCCTCTCGCAAACGGTGAAAAAATAAAATATCCTAAGCAGGAGCTTCCGGATGCCGTTAAATGGGGACCCGAAAAATATGATCCCGATTACAGAGACCATAACCGAATAAATGTTCACGAAACCGGCACTTCGCCGTGCAAGACGGCATGTCCCGCGCATATTGCCGTTCAGGGCTATATCAGAAAGGCAGCGGAAGGAAAATATAAAGAGGCACTTGCGCTAATCAAGCGTCAAAATCCTTTTCCGGCCGTTTGCGGTGCGGTATGCAACAGAAGATGCGAGGACGCATGTACGAGATGCAAGATAGATGATGCGGTTTCGATTGACGAAATAAAAAAATTCATAGCCGAGCAGGATTTGAATGCGGAAACACGTTATGTTCCGGAAATTGTAATACCCGCATCGATTCATATGGACAGATTTGAGCAAAAGATTGCAATTATCGGCGGTGGCCCTGCGGGTCTTACGGCTGCTTTTTATCTTGCGGAAAAAGGCTATAAACCGACCGTATTTGAAAAAGAAGCTGCTCCCGGCGGTATGCTGCGCTACGGTATTCCGTCATATAAGCTGGATAAAAAAGTGCTTGATGCCGAAATTGATATTATGCGTGAAATGGGCGTTGATATAAAGACGGGTGTAAATGTGGGCGAAGATATTACAATAGATGAGCTTCGTGCAGAAGGATACAAGGCATTTTATATTGCGATCGGATGTAATTCGGGACGCCGCCCGGGAATCACGGGAGACGATTCTGTCGGCACAATGACCGCAATCGAATACCTTCACGCGGCAAATTGCGGTGGCAAGGAATATAAGGGAAATGTTGTTGTTGTCGGAGGAGGAAACGTTGCAATCGATGCGGCGAGAGTTTCAAAGAGAAACGGTGCCGAGAACGTTCATATGTTCTGCCTTGAGCAGGCACACGAGATGCCGGCATCCGACGAAGAAATCATGGAAGCCGAAGAAGACGGCGTAACGATAAATTGCGGTTACGGCCCCATGGAAGTGCTTACGGAAAACGGCAAAGTCACAGGCGTCGTATTTAAGAGATGCACATCCGTATATGACGAAAACAAGAAGTTTGCACCCAAATATGACGAAAACGACCTTGTGACCGTTAAGTGCGACAGACTTATTTTTGCAATCGGTCAGCAATCCGTATGGGGCGATCTTGTAAAGAACGAAAATATTGAATTTGCGGGACCGAGAGTTGTTGCCGACGAGATCACGTTCCAAACATCCGTAAAGGATATATTTATCGGTGGAGACGTTTATACGGGCCCCAAATTTGCGATCGATGCGATAGCACAGGGCAAGATTGCCGCAGAATCCATGCACCGCTTTGTACAGGGCGGACATATGGTTACGGGACGCAACCGCTGGGAATTTAAGGCGCTCGATACCGATAACATAAGAGTTGAGCAATATGACAATACAAAGCGTCAATATCCCACAAAGAACAAGTCGGTAACGGATCCGTTTAAGAATAGCAAAAATACGTTCACCGAAGAACAAATCAAGGCAGAGACCTTAAGATGTCTCGGATGCGGTACATCGGTTATAGATTCCAACAAGTGTATCGGCTGCGGCATATGTACGACAAAGTGCGCTTTCGACGCGATTACTCTTCACAGAGACCATCCGGAATGCTCAACGATGATTACGGCGGAAGACAAATTTAAGGCAATTCTTCCTTATCAGATGAAGAGAGCCGTAAATATCCTGACACACAAAAAGGTGGAACATTAAATGCATGAGCTTGGCGTTACCTTTTATATATTAAAAGACGTAAAGCGGGTGGCAGAAGCAAACAATGTAAAGCATGTCGATTATGTTACGGTAGAGATCGGAGAAGTCTCTACCGTAATTAATGAGCAGCTTATCGATTGCTGGAACTGGGCACGCAAAAAAGAAGAGTGCACTTTTAATACCGAGATGCATATCGAAAATATCAAGGCGGTCACCTTGTGTGACGACTGCAAAAAGGAGTACGAAACCGTTAAATACGGAAAAACGTGTCCCTATTGCCAAAGCGAAAACACATATTTGCTTTGCGGAAACGAATTTAACATAAAAGAAATAGGCATATATGACGATACTTGAATTAAAGCAAGGGATATTTAAAGAAAACGAAATAACGGCTGATAAGATCAGAAAAGACCTAAAAGAAAAGCATAAGCTTCTTGTAAATGTGATGTCGTCTCCGGGGGCGGGAAAAACAACAACGCTTATAGGGATAATTAAAGCGCTTAAAGGAAAAGCACGTGTGGGCGTAATGGAATGCGACATAGATGCGTCTGTGGATGCCGAAAAAATAGAGCAGAACGGCGGCAAGGCAATACAATTGCATACCGGCGGCATGTGCCATATGGATGCCGAGATGACGATGCAGGGCTTAAATGCGCTCGGAACGGACGATGTTGACATAATTTTTATCGAAAACGTGGGAAATCTTGTCTGTCCTGCCGAATTTGATACCGGTGCACATGTAAATCTAACGATCCTGTCAGTACCGGAGGGTGACGATAAGCCCGCAAAATATCCGCTTGTGTATGAGGTTTCGGATGCTGTTTTAATCAACAAAACGGATGCTCTTTCCGTATTTGACTTTAATATAGGGCTTGCGACAGAAAGAATCAAAAAATGCAACAGGGATGCCCTGATTTTCCCTATATCAGCCAAAAACGGCCTCGGCATTCAATATGTAGCGGATTATTTAATGAATCGTTTTTCAGAGGTAATGTGACATGGGAAATGTGCGTGTTATAGAAATTCACGAAAACGTATTTAAGGATAATAATGCTGCGGCTGACGAAGTGAGGCTTAAGCTTATCAAAAAAGGCACATGCTTGATAAATGTGATGTCGTCGCCGGGCTCCGGTAAAACAACGCTTCTTGCCGCACTTATAAATTGCTTAAAGGATAAAATTAATATTGCCGTTATGGACGTTGACATAGAAACGTCTCTTGATGCGGAGCGTGTTGCGGACAAAACCGGTGTAAAAGCGCTTCAGATTCACAACGGCGGGCTTTGTCATATCGATGCCGAAATGACAAAAAATGCGCTTATCGAATTTGAAAGCGAATTTGCGGGCGGTAAAAATCCCGATTTGATTTTCTTAGAAAACATAGGGAATCTTGTCTGTCCTGCGGAATTTGATACGGGTGCACACAAAAAAATGATGCTTTTTTCTGTGCCGGAGGGGGATGACAAGCCGCTTAAATATCCGCTTATGTTCAGCATTTGCGATTTAATTGTAATTTCCAAAACAGATACCGCGGAATTTTTTGATTTTGATTTTGAGAAAGCCTTAAAAAATATACGGAGACTAAATAAAAATGCACGCGTTATAAGTGTATCCGCAAAAACGGGCGAGGGAATAGAGGCGCTTTCCGAATATATTCTTGAAACCGTAAAGGAAATAAAGAATGACAAAAATAGATGAATTAAGAACAGAAATCGAAAATATCGATGATGAAATGCGTGCTCTTTTTGAAAGACGGATGAGAGTAGCACGGAAAATCGGCTTATACAAAAAAGAAAAAGGGATTCCGGTTAAAGACGAAAAAAGAGAAGAATTTTTGATAAATAAAAACCTTTCGGGACTTTCTGATATATCGCTTGCGGAATATTATAAGGAATTTCAAAAAAATGTGATTATGCTTTCGTGTGAATATCAGGAAAAAGTGATTTTAGGTGAAAATGACTGCATGGAAGTAAGTAAAGAATGCCTGCATGAGAGCTAAGCAGAAAATGACTGCATGAGAATACCTGAGAAATGATTGCGTAAGCACCGGCAGAGAATGACTGCATGAAAGTGCCGGAGAAATGATTTAAGGAAAATTTACAGGATGAAAGTGAGCGTTCCGGATTTAAAAAAAGAATATAAAATCGTAAACAAAAAGGGAGCAATTGCGTGTCTTGGGGGATTTTTTGACTTATCGGGGAAAATCATGATTGTGACCGATGACGGTGTTCCCCAAAAATACAAGAAGACTGTGGCGGAGCAATGTATATCGCCACGTTTTTTTACGTTAAAGCACGGTGAAGAGAGTAAATCCCTTGAAAATTATATTGAAATCATGAAAATGCTGCTTCAAAACGATTTTAAGAGAACCGACACGATAATCGCTCTCGGCGGCGGTGTATGCGGCGATATTGCGGCATTTGCGGCTTCAACATATATGCGTGGGATAAGATTCATAAATATTCCGACAACGCTGCTTGCAATGGTTGATTCGGCTGTCGGAGGAAAGACGGGAATTGATTTTTTGGGCGTAAAAAATGTCATTGGGACGTTTTATATGCCCCAAAAAGTTATAATCGATACAAATGTTCTTGAATCTTTACAGAAACGAGAATTAAATGCGGGGCTTTCGGAAGCCGTAAAAATGGCGGCAACGTGCGATGAGAAATTTTTTGAATTATTTGAAGAAAACAGAGATATTTATGATTCGTTACCTGAAATCGTCGAAGAGTCAAATAAGATAAAAAAATCGATTGTGTCGGCGGATCCATACGAAAAAGGACTCAGGCGCGTGCTGAATTTTGGGCATACCGTGGGACACGCGATTGAAGGCATAAAGATGGGCAAAATGCTGCACGGCGAATGTGTTGCGGTCGGAATGCTTTATATGTCATCGGGAGAGGCAAAGGAGCGGATACGGGAAGTTTTAAAAAAGCTTGATTTGCCGGTCACAACGGATGTGAATACAGATATACTTATAAATTATATAAAGCATGACAAAAAGGCGGAAAGCGATTTTGTAAATGTTGTATGGTGCGATAAAATAGGCAAATATGAATTCAGGCATATGACATATGAGCAAATAAGCAGTCTGCAGGTGTGAAATACATGAAAAACAGTTTCGGACAAAATATAATAATTACAATATTCGGTGAAAGTCATGGGGAGGCTGTAGGGACTGTAATTGACGGTCTTCCCGCGGGAATACGTGTGGACACGGAAAACATAAAAGCGCTCCTTCTTAAAAGGAGTCCACGGTGTATTCAAGAAACGGCACGGCATGAGCCTGACGAATATAAAATCATTAGCGGTATATTTAACGGATATACGACGGGGAGTCCCGTATGCATTCTGATTCCGAATGTAAATCAAAAAAGTGACGATTACGACAAAAACATTATAAGGCCTTCACATGCCGATTATACGGGCTACGTAAAATATAACGGCTTTAACGATTACCGCGGCGGCGGACATTTTTCGGGAAGAGTTACTGCATCACTTGTTGCTGCGGGCGGAATTTTGATTCCGGCACTTAAAAATATCGGGATAAGGATTGTATCGCATATAGGAGAATGTGCGGGAATAAAGGATGATGATTTTGACTTTGGGGATTTTTTGGATTCGGAAAACCCAAAATTTATAAAACTTTGTGATGAACTTGAGAGTGCCTTGTTTCCTGTCATTAACCCGGAAGCGGGCACACGCATGAATAAAAAAATATTGAGTGCGGGGAACGCGGGAGACTCTGTCGGCGGCATTGTAAAAACTGCGGTTACCGGTGTTCCCGCAGGAGTAGGAGAGCCTTTTTTTGACAGTGTGGAGAGCATGATTTCACATGCTTTATTTTCGATCGGCGGAGTGAAAGGTGTTGAATTCGGTGCGGGATTTTTGGGAACGGAGCTTAAGGGCAGCGAATTTAACGATGAATTTGCGGTTAAAGACAACAAAATCATAACTCTCACGAACAACAACGGAGGAATAAACGGCGGAATATCAAACGGAATGCCGATTTTGTTTAATACGGCGGTAAAGCCGACACCATCGATATTTAAAAAGCAGCAAACGGTAAATCTTGCGACGGGGAACACGGAAATATTGGAACTTAAAGGGCGTCATGATTCCGCAATAATAAGGCGGATTTGCCCTGTAATCGATTCGCTTACGGCATTTGTGATTTGTGATTTGCTTGTGTCGGAATTCGGAAAACGTGTGCTTTTAAATGAAAATAAAGAGTTGAATTGTGGGAATATAATAAAAGAGATTCACGAGAGCTTCGGAAAATATTCTTATGAGCTTCATGAAATCAAAAAAACGGATTTGCCGGGATTTTTAAAAAAAAGGGAATTTAAAGGCATAAATGTAACAATGCCATATAAAGAAACGGTAATTCCGTATCTTGACCATGTGTCAAAGGAGGCACAGGAAATCGGCGCTGTAAATACGATTGTAAACCGGAACGGCGAGCTTTTTGGATACAATACGGATGCTTTTGGACTTGAACTGCTTATAAAAAGCAATATCGATCTGAAAAATAAAAAGGTTTTGATACTCGGAAGCGGAGGCACATCAAAAACTGCACTTTATGTTGTACGAAAGCTCGGAGCAAAAAGTGTTTTTAGGGTGTCAAGAAAATTTAAGAATTTCCCAAAAGAATTATGTGATGTCAAAATGCCGGATTTAGAAGATATATGCGCGGATGTGATTTCGTATGATGAAGCTTATCGTTCGCACCCGGATGCTGACGTAATAATTAATACTACACCTGTAGGGATGTATCCCGAAAACTTCGGAAGTCCGATTGATATAAGCTTATTTCCGTGTCTTTTGGCAGTGTTTGATGTGATTTTTAATCCTTTGCGGACAAATATTTCCTTGGCTGCAAAAGAAAAAGGGATAGTTACCGCAAGCGGACTTTTTATGCTTGTTGCGCAGGCCGTTATGGCAGGCAAACTTTTTGAAACCGAAGAATTTTCTGATAATGATATATTTGATGATGATATATTTGATGACTTAAATCGTATTTCTTCGGAAAAATACAAAAGCATTTTGGCAAATAAATTAAATCTTGTATTAATAGGAATGCCCACATGCGGTAAGACAAGTGTAGGACGTGAGATTTCAAGGCTTTTGGGGAAATGTTTCTTTGATACGGATTCGGAAATCGAAAAAAATGCGGGCTTAAGCACATCAGATTTTATACATAAGTTCGGAGAAAAAGCGTTTAGATCAAAAGAAAAAGAAATAATTGAAAAAATCTCCCAAAACAATAATTCGGTCATCGCAACCGGCGGCGGAAGCATATCTGATCACGAAAATGTGCTGGCACTCAAAAGAAACGGCATACTTATTTTTATTGACAGGGATTTAAAAAATTTAAGTCCGATGACAGACCGTCCGCTTGCAGATACGTATGAAAAGCTTGCGGCTTTGTATTATGAAAGATATCCGATATATAAGGCTGCGGCAGATATAACAATTGACGGAAATCACGGAATAACAGAAAATGCGGAAGAAATAATAAGTAAGGTTAACGATTTACAAAAATTTTGACAGGCATAGCACAAAAACGGAGACAAGCAACAGTACAAAAACGGAGACAATATGAACATATTTGTGTTAAACGGACCGAATTTAAATCTTCTCGGAATCAGAGAGCCCACTATTTATGGGAATAAAACATATAACGACCTTGTAAATATGATAAAGGCACATTGCGACGAAATAAATAATGCAAATAAGCTTAATGACAACAAAATCAATGTTTCTTTTTATCAGTCGAACCACGAGGGTGATTTGGTTGACGCTGTCGGAAATGCGTATTTTAATCACACAGACGGGATTATAATAAACCCGGGTGCTTATACACATACAAGCATTGCTCTTCTTGATGCCGTGAAAGCGGTCGGAATCCCGACCGTAGAGGTACATATTTCGGACGTCAATACACGTGAGGAATTCAGAAAAATCAGCTATATTTCTCTTGCCGCCGTCAAAACGATAACGGGACACGGGCTTAACGGATATATGGAGGCAGTTGATTTTTTGATGGAATATGTTGGGAAAGACAAGTAAAAATTTTTACTTATCTTTATCCGTAAAAACAGTATACCCTGCAATTCTTTACAGATGATTATAACCGGAAAACGTGCATAAAACATACAAAAATCAATAGGACAGTTGTAGCTGCAAATTTATAAATATAGTTCAAAGTCACTTCAAACAAACTTCAAAGTTACCTCAAACAGACTTCAAACTAAATTGAAATGACAATCCATACACCGTGACGGAATTTTAAAAATATTTTTTTTAGGCGTAATATGAAAAACTTTTTTGTGAATATCCGTTATCTTCGTAAACTGTGATATAATCCTTTCGGATATTTTTTTTATTGAAGGCGGAGAAAATCATAAAAGTGACCGAACATTTTGACAAATTACAATTTAAAAATTGCACGGGTGAAATAGCAATAGTTCCTTCAAAAAGCGAAACGCACAGGGCTATAATTGCAGCGGCACTTGCAAAAGGAGATTCGGTTATCAAAAATGCCTCTCTGTGCGAAGATACGTATGCAACGATTGAATGTGTGCGGGCGATGGGAGCACAGGTAAATATTTCCGGCAATATGTTATATATAACGGGAATAAATTCTGATACATTAAATAAATTTTGCGAAAAAAATTCCCCCGTAACTCTAAATTGCCGCGAAAGCGCAAGTACGATGAGATTTTTGCTGCCGGCGGCACTTATGCTTTACAAAGATGTTATAATAAAAGGCACCGGAAAGCTGATCGAGCGCGGAATCGGGGTTTATGAAGAGGTATTTAAGGAAAGTAAGGTCAATTTTTATAAATCGGAAAAATTTATAAGAGTTGCGGGAGAGATAACCCAAAAAGAATTTGTTGTGAGGGGTGATATTTCGAGCCAGTATATTTCGGGGTTATTATTTGTGATGCCGATGTTAACATATGACGGAAAGCTTACAATAACGGGGGATTTAAAAAGTGCACCGTATGTGGATATGACGCTTGAAATATTGAAGAGCTTCGGGATTGAAGCCGCTAAAACAAAAAACGATAAGAAATTATATTTTGTCCCCGGTAACCGGCAATATAAGAATACAGAATTTTTCGTTTCCGGTGATTGGTCAAATGCGGCATTTTTTGTTGCGTTAAATCATCTCGGAGCAAAAATAAAAATTAACGGACTTGACACGGACACCACCCAGGGTGATAAAATCTGCGGGGCATTTTTTGATGAGCTTGACAGAACAGAAAATCTGATTGAAACAAAAAAACATGCCGTCATTGACATAGGTAATACAATAGATCTGGGTCCTATTCTGATTGCATATGCAGCCATAAAAAACGGAGGCGTTTTTGTGGGTACGGAGAGATTAAAGAATAAGGAATCCGACCGAGCTTCAGTAATGCGTGAGGAACTTTTAAAGTTTGGGATAAAAGTGCGCGTTGAACAGAACAGGGTTGTGGTTGAAAAGGGAGAATTAAAAATGCCGGTTGTTCCCGTAGATTCACACAACGATCACAGAATTGTTATGGCACTTGTGCTTTTGCTTTTGTACACCGGCGGTGATGTTGAGGGCTCAGAAGCCGTAAATAAAAGCTATCCGGGATTTTTTGATGACCTTGCCCGTATAATGACTTAAGGCATCTGATGCAAGCTTTAGAATCCCCATATAATGACTTGAGGCGCCCGATGCAGTTTTTGAAATGCAAAAGCATGAGCAGTGAAATGCAAAAGCGTGAGCAGTGAGCAAGTCCGAGCTTTGTCATGACGTTTTTAAAGAAATAAATATAACAGTTTAATAAAGAGAAAAATATGAATGCCGAATTTGTGAGAAAGCTTCCGTCGGTTGAGGAAATAAAGAATATGTTCCCTCTGCCGGAAGATTTAAAAAAGAAAAAAGAACAAAACGATAGAGAAATAAAGGACATTATTTTGGGAAAATCCGACAAGCTTCTTTTGATTGTGGGACCGTGTTCCGCCGATCGCACGGATGCGGTGCTTGATTATGCGGAGAGATTAAGACGTCTGGCGGACAGGGTAAAAGAAAAAATTGTCATTGTCCCGCGTATTTATACAAACAAGCCGCGTACAACGGGAGACGGCTATAAGGGAATGCTTCATCAGCCGGATCCTCACAAGGCTCCCGACGCATTGAAGGGGCTTGCCGCAACAAGATATCTTCACCTTGAGGTACTCAAAAATACCGGCTTTTCGGGGGCGGACGAGATGCTTTATCCCGAAAAGCATGCCTATGTTTCGGATCTTGTGAGCTATGTGGCAGTTGGTGCGCGTTCTGTAGAAAATCAATTCCACCGCCTTACGGCAAGTGCTCTTGACATCCCCGTCGGGATGAAAAATCCCACAAGCGGCGATGTTGCGGTTATGATAAATTCGATTATGGCAGCACAGCATCCTCATGATTTTGTATATGCGGGATGGGAAGTAAAAAGCAAGGGAAATCCGCTTGCTCATGCTGTCTTGCGCGGATCGGCAAACAAATACGGGCGTCAGCTTCCGAATTATCATTATGAAGACCTGGAGGCGTTATCCGAAACCTATTTAAAAGCAAATCTTCTAAATCCCGCAATAATCGTGGATACCAATCATTCAAATTCCGGCAAACGTTATCTTGAACAGGTGCGTATCGCAAAAGAAGTAATGCACAGCACACGTTATTCAAAGACGGTGCACGATATGGTAAAGGGACTTATGATAGAATCCTATATCGAAGACGGAGCACAGTCGGATACGGGTGATATATACGGAAAATCAATCACCGATCCTTGCCTCGGCTGGGAGAAAACGGAAAAGCTGATACTTGAGCTTGGTGAATTAAGATAAGAAAATAACGGATTATAAGCGCCCTATAAGAAATAATAATACTCTTTTTGATGACAAATCGTTTTTTTATGATAAAATGACCTTTGGCTTAAAAGGACAAAAGGTAAGTCTTTCCAAAGCAATGCTTTCAAATTAAAGGAGAAAAAATATGGTAAAAGCTATTGTCGGCGCCAACTGGGGCGATGAAGGAAAAGGAAAAATCACCGATATGCTTGCACAGGATGCGGACATCATTATCCGTTTTCAGGGCGGTGCAAATGCGGGACATACGATTGTAAACAAATATGGCAAGTTTGCGCTTCATACTCTTCCATCGGGTGTTTTTTATGATCATACGACAAGTATTATAGGAAACGGTGTTGCATTAAACGTTCCGAAGCTTTTTGAGGAAGTAAAGTCGATTACGGACAAAAACGTGCCCATGCCGCATCTTCTTGTGTCAGACAGAGCGCAAATGGTAATGCCTTATCATATTGATTTTGATAAATACGAGGAGGAGCGCCTCGGTAAGAATTCGTTCGGATCGACAAAGTCAGGAATTGCGCCTTTTTATTCCGACAAGTATTCAAAAATCGGATTCCAGGTGTCGGAGCTTTACGGAGATCCGGGTGCTCTTCGCGAAAAGATTAAGAGAGTTGCCGAAATCAAAAATGCTATTCTCATAAATCTTTATCACAAGGATTCGTTAAATGAGGAAGCGCTTTTTGATACTCTCATGGATTACAAAAAGATGCTTGATCCTTTTGTATGTGATACAAGCGCTTATCTTTGGAATGCAATAAAGGAAGGAAAGACGATTTTGCTTGAAGGTCAGCTGGGCTCCTTAAAAGATCCCGACCACGGCATTTATCCGATGGTTACGTCTTCATCCACACTTGCCGCATATGGTGCGATAGGTGCGGGAATTCCGCCTTATGAGATAAAGCAGATAGTTACGGTTTGCAAGGCTTATTCTTCGGCAGTGGGCGCAGGCGCATTTGTTTCCGAAATATTCGGAGAAGAGGCAGACGAACTTCGACGCCGCGGCGGTGACGGCGGTGAATATGGCGCAACAACCGGACGCCCGAGAAGAATGGGATGGTTTGACTGTGTTGCAAGCAAGTACGGCTGCCGTATCCAGGGAACAACGGATGTTGCTTTTACGGTGCTTGATGTGCTCGGATATCTTGACGAAATCCCTGTATGCGTGGGATATGAAATAGACGGTCATGTTACAACCGATTTCCCCGTTACATCGCTTCTTGAAAAGGCAAAGCCCGTGCTCAAAAAGCTTCCCGGCTGGAAGACGGACATCAGGGGAATCAAAAAGTACGAAGATTTGCCCGAAAATTGCCGCAAATATATTGAATTTATCGAAAACGAAATCGGCTTCCCGATTACAATGATAAGCAACGGTCCGGGCAGAGACGATATTATCTACAGAAACAAATAATTTTATATGGCAAAAGGGGCAATTTTTAAGTTGTCCCTTTTTATGATTTTTTATATCGGAGAGGACATATGTCAGTAAAATTTAGGGACGATGAAGAATGTTGGTGCAAAAGCGGCAGGATGTATATGGATTGCCACAAACGCTTTGATGACAGGATTAAAAAGCTTAAGCTTATCAGAAAAAAAGTCCCGGGAAGAAATTTGATAAAAACACCGGAACAGATTAAGAGAATAAAGGAATCGGCAAAAATAAACGTGAGTGTGCTTGATTATATCGGTGAAGTGATAAAAGAAGGCATGACCACGGCCGAAATCGACAGGATTGTCTATGATATGACAACCAAAATGGGAGCGATTCCTGCACCGCTTAATTATGAGGGCTTCCCCTACAGCGTTTGCACCTCGGTTAATGACCAGGTTTGTCACGGATTTCCGTCGGATAAAGTAGTTTTGCGGGACGGGGATATCATAAACGTTGACTGCTCCACAATTTTAAACGGCGCATTTTCGGATTCTTCGAGAATGTTTTGTATAGGAAATGTCGATCCCAAAATAAAAAAACTTGTGGAGGTGACCCGCGAAAGTATATACGAAGGCTTTAAGGCGGTTAAGCCCTGGGGATATATGGGAGACATGAGCGCTGCGGTTCACGATTATGTGTATGACAGAGGATATACAATAGTTCGCGAAATCGGCGGACATGGTGTCGGAAATGCCTTCCACGAAGATCCTTGGGTCGGATTTCATATGAAACGGGGCACAGGCATGGTACTTGCGCCCGGGCTTATGTTTACGATTGAGCCCATGGTTAATTTCGGAGACGAAGATATATATGTTTCCGATGAAAACGATTGGGAAGTATATACAGACGACGGCCTTCCGTCAGCACAATGGGAAATCCAGGTGCTTGTGACGGAAGAGGGAGCGGAAATTATATCGTGGTGAACGGTGTAAATGTGTGGGTTTGTTTCAATTTTATTAATTGTAATTGCTTTCAAGAAATTTTTGGTAGGCAGATTCAATTGTAATCAAATCTTCCGAATTAAGATTACCGATTTTAAAAATAAAGCTGTCTTTAGGCAAAAGCATAACCTTAGAAATTCTTGCTGTTGACATGAGATGTAATCCTGCTTCTTCCCAATATAAAATAGGAATATCATAAGGGTCGGTTGACCTCGGCTTGTGTTTGGTGATTTTTACGGACAGAACACCCGGAATATTTTCATCAAGGACAACGACAGGCCGGTTTAAAAGTTGTGTGGCATCTTCTTTCAAAGGAAATTCAACAAACCATACCTCACCTTTTTGCATTATTGTATACCTCGTTCTTTCTTCATTTGTTTGAATATTTCATCCCACTCGGATTCACCTGTCCATTCGTCGTCAGAAGATATTGTTGCCTTGCCGGAAGTGTTGTACTTCGTGTTTTTTATGGCAAGGCGATAGGCATCCGAATCATATGCCTTACTTTTCATGTCGGGATGAAACGGTAAAGCCTGTTCACGGACGGCTTGCTTTGCTGCCATTGTAAAAAAAGTGGTAAGATCTAGGCCTAAATCTAACATAAGCTCCTGAAGCTGGGATTTTAACGTTTCATCCATACGCATGGTTATGGTTGTACTTGACATAAATAGGACCTCCTTTTTTTATTGAGCTTAAAGTGCTTTTTGGCTTTAATATCATTATATATCGACATAAATATATTGTCAATGCAGTGTTATAACAGTGTATATACGTTATAAATATTTCGGAAAAAATTCCTATATAGCAAAAAACGTTCATACGGATTCTATGCCGTGTGAACGTTTTTTATACCACCAAAACAATTTTTTTTAATTAAGCTTTTGTCCTTTATTCATCAGCTGAGCGAGGTACCCTGTACAAGTCCCACAATAATAATTGTAGCGATTGCGATGGGCACGACAAATCTGATAAAGAAGGCATAAACGCGGGCCCACTTGAACGATGCGCCGTTTCTTACTTCGGAAATAATTGCTTCAGGCTTAACAACCCATCCCGCAAAGATTGCGATACCGAGTGCGCATATGGGCATAAGGAGACGGTCGGTCGAAAATTCCATGAAATCGCCGAAGGTGGGGAAGGTGAGCCCGTTTGCAAAGTCAAACCAGATTCCCTTTATGTTGAATGCCGCCTGCGAGCATGTGTAAAGGCATCCGATAAGATAAAGCACAATACTTGTTATGATTGCGCCCTTTTTGCGGTCAACATGCATATGATCGTGTAAAAATGTTGTAAGCACCTCAAGGAGCGAAATGCAGCTTGTGAGTGCGGCAAAAAGGAGAAGGAGATAAAAGATTGCGCCGAAGAGCCAGCCTACGGGAAGATCTTCAAATACGCCGGCAAGAGATACAAAAGCAAAGCCTGCGCCCTTGCCGATACCTTCCTCACCGAGTGTCGCAAAGCATGCGGGGATAATCATGAAGCCTGCCGTGAGTGCAACAAGTGTATCCGTGCAGCATACGAGTACGGAACTCTTTTCGATATTTTCGTCCTTTTTAAGATAAGAGCCGTAGGTCATCATGATTCCCATGCCGAGGCTGAGTGAATAAAAGGCCTGGCCGAGAGCGGAGAGAACGGTTGCAAACGATACCTTGCTCCAATCCGCTTTAAGCATATATTTAAGGCCGGGCTCCGCGCCGGGAAGCGTAGTCGTACGGATCAAAAGGATAATGAGAAGGACAAAGAGAGCAGGCATGCCGACCTTGTTAAATTTTTCGATTCCCTTGTCAACGCCCTTTACAACAACAAATGCGGTTATTGCCATAAATATTGCGCCAAAGATGAGCGCGGAAACAGGAAGCCATGTTTCGCCTGTTGCCGCATCATATCCGAGCATTCCGTAAAAGAATGACGTGGGATCGGCATAAATAGTTTTTGATTCGTAAAGGTAGCTTACAAAATATTTGAGCACCCAGCCGCCTACGTGCGCATAATAAGCCGTGATGATGAACGGAACGATTATTGCGAGCCAGCCCACCCAGGCAAAGCGCTTGTCAAGCTTTTTGAAGGTTGAAACACAGTCTGCCTGACCTTTTCTTCCGAGTGCGAGTTCGGTAAGCATTACGGGAATACCGATGAATAAAACTATGCATAAATAAATGATAACATACGATGCACCGCCGCCTTCGTATGCTCTGCCCGGAAATTTCCAAATGTTTCCGAGACCTACGGCAGATCCTGCTGTTGCGAGGATAAAGCCGAGTTTGGACCCCCATTGGGCCCTTTGTTTCTTCTCTTGCATAAAATTCTCCTTAAAAATTTATAAATAATGTATAATTATACCATATTATTGAAAAATTACAATCGTTTTGGAGCATATCGCTTGCTTTTTTTTATATGTTGGATTATGATTTGGCTTCGGAAAAAAGATTTGCAAAAAAAGGAAATTTTAAATGGAAACAAATTCATCAGAAAACAAAAGCTTTAAAAAGCTTACTTTCGGTGCGGGAGCACGTGATTCGGTGCCGATTGCGGCGGGATATTTTGCGGTAAGCTTTTCTTTTGGAATACTTGCGTCAAAGGCGGGGCTTAGCGCCATGGAGGCAGGGCTAATGTCTCTTACGAATGTCACAAGCGCCGGTCAGTTTGCGGGAGTGAGTCTCTATGCTGCGGGTGCGACAATAGTTGAGCTCATATGCGCAATGATAATCATAAATCTGCGCTATGCACTTCTCAGCATGTCTCTTTCCCAAAAGCTTGACAAAAACATGGGGATTTTTAAGAGACTGCTTGTGGCGTTCGCAAACACGGATGAAATTTTTGCTGTATCGATAAGCAAGGCGGGGAATGTAAACGGCAAATACATGGCGGGACTTGAAATTTTTCCGATTATGTTTTGGACGCTCGGAACCATATGCGGCGCTCTTGCAAATAATCTCCTTCCGGGATTTGTACAAAGTGCGCTCGGTGTTGCGCTTTATGCAATGTTTATCGCAATTGTGATGCCGCCCGCAAGAAAAGAAAGAAGCATTGCGATTTGCGCATGTATCGCAATGACAATGAGTGTGGTATTTTATTATGTCCCTGTATTAAAAAACGTATCGTCGGGGGTTTCGATCATACTTTGCACCGTGATTGCGGCAGGCGTTTCGGCGGTGCTTTTTCCCGTCAAGGAGGATGAATCAAAATGAATATATATACATATATCCTCATTATGGCGCTTATTACCTATTTGATACGTATGCTTCCGCTTGTGCTTATTCGCACCGAGATTAAAAATGTTTATGTAAAAAGCTTTTTGCACTATGTGCCTTATGCATGCCTTACCGCAATGACCGTGCCGAGCGTGTTTTATGCGACGGATTATATGTTATCCGCGGTGATTTCGTTTATTGTTGCGGGAATACTGGGATTTAAGGGCAAAAGCCTTCCTGTTGTGAGCGCTGCGGCGGTTGTGACGGTTTTAATTGTTGAAGGAATAATGAAGATTGCGGGAATATGATTTATAGGAAATCATATAATAATTTAAGAAAACAAAAATACAATTCCGGTAATGTATTTAAATACAGTCAACATAAAAAAGAGGACCTAAAGTTTATGCTTTAAGTCCTCTTTTTTTTGAGGAAACAAAAGGTTCTAAAATTCTATTTCGGAAAGCTTAACGGGTCTGTGCTCGTCAAGGGATTTTTTGGCGGCCTTTGCGATAAGCACAGGCTGGAGCCCGTCGTTTATGTCAACCGGAACTTCTCCCTTTCCTTCGCATGCGTCGCAGAAAAGCGAAACTTCCTTGGAGAAGGATGCCATATAACGCTCAAGGAAGAAGTAGAGCGGCTTTTCGCCGGTTACTCCGTTTTCGTCGCTGATGACTGCTGATGACCCTGAGTCATTTGTAACCGCAACCTGACCCTTGGAGCCAAAAACTTCGGCTCTTTGATCATATCCGTAAGCAGCCTTGCGTGAGTTGTCGATTACGGCGAGAGCACCGTTTTTGAGCTTCATTGTGATAACTGCGGTATCGATGTCGCCGCATTCTTTGATTGCGGGATTTACAAGACATGTGCCGTTTACATAAATTTCTTCGACGTCGCTGCCGGATAAATAACGCACCATATCAAAATCGTGGATCGTCATGTCAAGGAAAATTCCGCCGGAAACCTTTACATAATCAAGCGACGGAGCGTCGGGATCGCGGGAAGTGATTTTGACAACGTGAACGTCACCGATTTTGCCTGCCTTAACCGCGTTTTTGACCGCCTCGAAGTTGTGGTCGAAACGGCGGTTGAAGCCTACCTGGAACTTAAGATCCGTACCCTTTAAGGCTTCCATGACTTCCTTGATTTTTGCAAGATCCTGCGAAATAGGCTTTTCGCAGAAAACGTTCTTGTGAGCCTTGATTGCTTCTATTGCGATGTCCGCATGCGTGTTTGTCGAAGAACAAATGAGAACGGCGTCGATTTCGGGATCGTTTATTACGGTATGATGATCCTTTGATATCTTTTTGATTCCGAGGGATTTTGCCCAGCTTTCCGTAGCCTCATTCATAAAAGGATCCGCAATTGCGACAACTTCGGCATTTTTAATGCTCATTGTGATGCTTTCGGCATGAACCTTTCCGATTCTGCCGGCACCGATTATACCTATTTTTACCATATGAATACCTCCATGATTTGGTAATTGTTTATCAATTTGAGTGGATTATATCACCTAAAAGAACACAATTCAACAATAAAATTTACAAAAAGTTGCTTTTTTTTGTTGATTTATGTTAAGTTTTGGTGTACTATTGAAAAAGTATTTATATAAAGAAAACCGGAGGAGACTTAATTTATGGCAATGAAAAGTTATCGCCTGAGCAGAATGGAGCAGTACGTTATTGACAAGGAGCACGTTTCGATGGAGGAATTGTGCAAGGTGTTCGATATTTCGATAAATACCGCACGTCTTGACGTTGCCGAGCTTTGCGCCAAGGGATCGATCAAAAAGGTTTACGGCGGAGTTACGAGCATGAAGGAAAATGCTCTCATTCCTTTTGAAGAAAGAAAAATGACGAATTCCGACTTAAAGCGCGGAATTTGTGAGTGTGCCGCAAACATAGTTGAGGACGGCGATATTATTTTTATCGATTCCGGCTCTACCACAATGTATATTCCCGACTTCCTGCGGGACAAAAAGAATGTGACCATCATTACGCACAACCTTAATGCGATTGTGAGGGGAATTCAATTTACGGATCTCGAAATTTATTCGCTTCCCGGCACCCTTGACCGCCGCACAAATTCGTTTGTAACGGCGGATACGGCAAAGACGATCGCACGCTTTAATATAAAAAAGGCATTTATTGCGGCAGCGGGTGTATCCGAAAACGGTGACATATCCAATTCGTCTCCGCTTGAATTTGAAGTAAAAAAGGCGGTTCTTTCGCATTCGGCAAAAAAATATCTTCTTGTCGATTCGAGCAAATATGGGCGTTCATCGCTTCTCAATTATGCAAAAATACAGGATGTGAACGGTGTATTTACGGATTTTCATATCGATCACAAATTTGTGGAGTTTTGCAATCAAAATAAGGTATCCGTCAAAATATCGGAAAAATAAGAAAATATCAACAAAAGAACAAAGACTTACCAAGTTTTAAATAAAACTGACATTGACCCAAAAGCAAACAAGTGATAAATTTATCTAAACATAACAAAAAGTTACCAAATTTTCACCTAAAAACCATAAAAACCGTTATTTAATGTGAGAAACGGTAACAAAATCATTGCTTAAAGTGAGGAACGGTCATGTCGTTGGTTTCAATGAAAGAAATTCTTGTTAATGCAGAAAAAGAAGGATATGGAGTGGGGGCGTTTTCCGTGGCGGACATGGAGATGATTCTGGGCGCAGTGAGAGCGGCCGAAGAATTAAACGTACCCCT
Organism: Lachnospiraceae bacterium; assembly: GCA_963649295.1. GTDB lineage: Bacteria > Bacillota > Clostridia > Lachnospirales > Lachnospiraceae > RGIG3528. The sequence continues at coordinate 24,113 of CAVJHK010000005.1, forward strand.
TATTTTGCAGGTGGCTGAATCGAGACTCAAGTTTTCGCCGCTTGACAAAATCGGCGTAATGATGATTGAGGCGGCAAAAAAGGCGTCTGTGCCGACGGCGGTTCATTTTGATCACGGTGTCACAACAGAAAAGATAAGAGAGGCGCTTGAACTTGGATTTACGTCCGTAATGATTGATGCGTCCGCCTATCCGATAAGAGAAAACATCAATATCACCAAAAAAGTGCGGGCGCTTGCGGATTGTTTTGGCGCAACCGTTGAAGCGGAAGTAGGGCAGCTCGGTATTTCTGAAGACGGAAGGGCTGAAAATAACAAGATTTATTCAGACCCCGAGGAGGTAAGACTCCTCTATGAAGAAGCGGGCCCCGACGCAATAGCGCTTTCCATAGGCAATCAGCACGGATTTTATAAGGCGGAGCCGCATTTGAATTTTGACATTCTTGATGCCGCAAATGCTCTTGTGCCCGTGCCCCTTGTGCTTCACGGAGGTTCGGGGATTTCGGACAGGGACTTCCAAAAGTGCATAAGACACGGCATCACAAAGATTAATGTTGCGACGGCAACATTTTCGGCAGTTAAGAATGCGGCATACGAATATTTAAAAAACGAAACAGGCGACTATTTCCATATGAGTGCGGCAATGACCGACGGCGCATATGAAAACATAAAAAGACACATGAAGGTCTTTTCGATGAAACAGGAGGCGTAACAAATGGGTTACATCAAATTTGACGAAACAAGGGAATTTGACATAATTCCGCTCGGGCGTGCGGCTATCGATCTCAATCCGATCGATTTTTACAAGCCGTTAAACGAGAGCACGACATTCAAAAAATATCTCGGCGGTTCACCCGCAAACATTGCGGTGGGAATGGCAAGGCTCGGAAAAAAGGTCGGCTTTATCGGAAAAATTTCGGACGATCAATTCGGAACGTTTATTGAAAACAGGTTTAAGGCGGAAGGAATAGATACGTCCCACCTTGTACGCGGAAAAAACAACGAAAAGCTGGGACTTACGTTTACCGAAATAAAGAGCGAAACGGAAAGCAGCATTCTTATGTACCGCGATTCGATTGCGGATCTTGAGCTTAATGTAGACGAAGTGGACGAAGACTATATCGCGCGTACAAAAGCGCTTTTGATTTCGGGTACGGCTCTTGCAAAGAGCCCTTCAAGAGAAGCGGCATTAAAGGCACTTCGCCTTGCAAAACGTCACAATACGGTCGTAATCTTTGATATCGATTACCGTCCTTACAATTGGAAGAATGCGGACGAAATTTCGATTTATTATTCGATTGTCGCAGGCGAAGCGGACATTATTCTCGGGTCGCGCGAGGAATTTGATCTTACCGAAAGGCTGATCGAAGAAAACAGAACCGATTTACAGACTGCCGAATACTGGCACAAAAAGGGCGCAAAAATAATTGTAATAAAGCACGGCAAGGAAGGCTCAACCGCCTATACGGACGACGGCAGAAATTATTCGATAAAGCCTTTTCCGGTTAAGCTCTTAAAGAGCTTTGGCGGCGGTGACGGATATGCGAGCGCGTTTCTTTACGGAATCATGGAAGGAATGAGCATAGAGGATTCGCTTGAGCTCGGAAGTGCAGAGGCTGCAATGCTTGTCGCAAGTCACGCGTGCTCCGAGGATATGCCGGGGATCGAAGCCGTCAAAAAGTTTATCAAAGAAGAAAAAGAACAATACGGAGAGATGGTGGCACGTTATGAATAAAAAATTTGAAAAACTGAATTTTGACATGAACGGAAAAAAGCATGTTTCGGATATCGACTCCGACATGATGATGGATATCGACGTTTACAAAATGAAAAAGGGCGACAGTTTTAAGTTTTCGGATAAGGACAACGAAACCGCCATACTTTTGACGGAAGGAAATATCACATACAGCTTTGAAGGAAAGTGTGAAACGGCACACCGCAAAGACGTTTTTTCGGAAAGTCCATATTGCCTTCATATGTGTAAAGGAAAAGAAGCTGTGGTCACGGCGGATTCGGATGCGGAAATCATAGTTCAAAAAACAAAAAATGACAAAATTTTTGACACAAAATTTTATACTCCCGCCGAAAACAAGATTGAGCTTATGGGCGACAAACAATGGGAAGGTACCGCAAAGCGTGAGGTGCTTACCGTATTTGACTATTTCAACGCACCTTATTCAAACATGGTTATAGGCGAGGTTATTACAAAAGCGGGCAGATGGTCGAGCTATGTGCCGCATTCACATCGTCAGCCCGAAGTTTATTATTTCAAATTCGAAAAGCCTCAGGGCTTCGGCGCGGCTTTTGTGGGAGACGAGGTATTTAAGTCGGCGGACGGAAGCTGCGTGAGAATCCCGGGAGGGCTTACGCATCCCATGACTGCGGCTCCCGGCTACAATATGTATTATTGCTGGATGATAAGGCACTTAGAAAACGATCCCTGGACAACGCGTGACAATGATCCCGCTCACGTATGGCTTTTGAACGAATAAGGTCTTTTGGAGCGTTCATTTATCAAAAATATGATCGGAGAAAAATATGAAAACAGTAAATTTGACGGTCGGACAGGCACTCGTCCGCTTTTTGGACAATCAATATGTTTCTTTTGACAATGTTGAAAGCAAATTTGTTGACGGAATTTTTACGATATTCGGTCACGGCTTTGTTGTGGGACTTGGGGCCGCTCTTGCTGAAAATCCGGGGGACTTAAAGGTTTACCAGGGGCGAAATGAGCAGGGCATGGCGCATGCTGCCGCAGGATTTGCAAAGGCAAACAACCGCCGTAAGATTATCGCATGCGCATCCTCAATAGGACCGGGCGCCGCAAATATGGTAACGGCAGTATGCGACGCAACGGCAAACAATATTCCGCTTCTTGTTTTTACGGGAGATACTTTTGCCACAAGGCAGCCGGATCCCGTATTGCAGCAAATTGAACAACCCTGGAATTTGGGAATTACCACAAGTGACGCGTTTCGGCCGGTTTCAAGATATTTTGACAGGATTTCGCGTCCCGAGCAGCTTATGAGCGCAATGCTGAATGCTATGAGAGTGCTTACCGATCCCGAAATGACGGGCGGTGTATGCATATCGCTTCCACAAGACGTGCAGGGCGAGCGTTATGACTGGTCTGCAGAATTTTTGGAAAAAAGGGTCTTTAAAATCACAAGACGAATCCCTGCGGACGAAGAAATAAATGACGCCGTAAATATCATAAAGAACAAAAGGAAGCCGCTTGTTATTTGCGGCGGCGGCGTGAGGTATTCGGAAGCGGGCAGTACACTTATTGATTTTTGCGAAAAGTTCAATATTCCCTATGCCGAAACACAAAGCGGAAAAAGCGCGACGGACACGAATCATTATTTAAACGTGGGCGGTATCGGATGCACGGGAAATCTTTCCGCAAATACTCTTGCACGTGCGGCTGATGTCATAATCGGAGTCGGCACAAAGCTTTCCGATTTTACCACAGGGTCAAAGGAACTTTTTTCAAATCCGGATGTTGACTTTGTATTTTTGAATGTTTCGAGATATCATGCACTCAAGCTTAACGGAACTCCCGTTGTATGTGATGCTGCGGCAGGACTCGCAAAAATTACGGAAGCGCTCGTTAAAATCAATTATAGGTCCCAATATACAACAGAAATCAAAGACGCACGCGCATCCTGGGACAAGGAAATGGAATACCTTACCCATACGGAATATAATGAGTCTTATAAGCCCCTTATTTCTGCAATGGAGCCCAATGTCCTTAGGGAATTTAATAAGGCAACGGGCGGCATGATTACCCAAACCGCCGCAATAGGTCTTATTCGTAAAAAAATCGAAAAGGATGCCATTGTTTGTGCGGCTTCCGGAAGCCTGCCCGGCGACTTGCAAAGGATGTGGACGACAACCGAAAAGGATTCCTACAATATGGAGTACGGCTATTCGTGCATGGGCTGGGAAATTGCTGCGGCATTCGGCGCAAAGCTTGCTTGTCCCAACAAGCCCGTTTATGCATTCGTGGGCGACGGCGCATTCATGATGCTGCATTCCGAGCTTGCGACATCGTTACAGGAAAACAAAAAGATAATCGTTCTTCTTTTTGACAACTGCGGCTTCGGATGCATCAACAATCTTCAGATGGGTAACGGCATTCCGTCTGTTGCAACCATGTTCCGCTATCGCGATTCGGACGAAAATTTAAAAGGAAATCTTATTCATACGGATTTTGCGATGATTGCAAGAGGCTACGGATGCAAAGGTTATACGGCGACAACGATTGAAGAACTCGAAAACGCCCTTGAAAGCGCAAAAGAAGACACGGTTTCCGTACTCATCGATATCAAGGCAATGCCAAAAACTATGACCGACGGATATCTTTCGTGGTGGCACGTGGGACTCGGAGATTCTGATACAAACGAAAAAATCCATGAGTCGTACCTGAATAAGGAAGCGCACCTTAAGAATGCAAGAAAATTCTGATTGCGTATGAAATTTTTTTCTGAATCCTTACAAAGATTTTACACAAAAATTATAGGCTTATTAACCAAATATGATAAAATTTAAGGAGAAATTGGTATGTTTGACAAAAACAAAGTAAAACTCGGAATAGCACCCATCGGCTGGACAAATGACGATATGCCCGCACTCGGCGGAGAAAACACCTTTGAGCAGTGTATCAGTGAAATGGCTCTTGCCGGATTTACGGGATGTGAAGTCGGAAACAAATATCCGAAGGATACGGCTGTTTTAAAGGAGGCACTTGATCTTCGCGGAATGAGAATCGCCAGCAAATGGTTTTCGTCGTTCCTTGCAACAAAGCCCTATGAAGAGACCGAAAAGGAATTTATAAAGGAGCTTCAATATCTTTCGGCAATGGGTGCGGACAGAATCAACGTTTCGGAACAGAGCTATTCAGTTCAGGGAAACGAAAAGCTTTCGATATTCGACAATAAGGTTCACTTTACCGACGAAGAGTGGAAAAAGATGTGCGACGGCTTAAACCGCCTCGGAAAGATTGCATGTGACAGAGGCTTTAAGCTTTGCTTCCACCATCACATGGGAACGGGCGTTCAGACGATTGAAGAAACATCTAAAATGCTTGACGATACGGATCCCGCGCTTGTGTTTCTTTGCTATGACACGGGACACTTCACCTTTTCGGGCGAAGATCCCACATATATATTAAAAAAATATCCTACACGTATAGGACATGTTCATTTGAAGGATGTGCGCCCGGATGTATTAAAAAAAGCAATCGACGGCAACTGGTCATTTTTGAAGGCGGTAAGAGAAGGCACATTTACCGTTCCGGGAGACGGATGCGTTGACTTTGATGCTGTGTTTAAGGAACTCGAAAAAATGAATTATACGGGTTGGTTCTTAGTTGAAGCGGAACAGGACCCGGCAAAAGCAAATCCCCTTAAGTATGCGATTATGGCACGCAAATTTATTGCGGAGAAAACAGGTCTGTAAGATACGTGCAATAAAAGGCTTATGGGGTGCGGGAGGTGTAAATGAAATTTATTTCAGGTTTTTTAAAAAAGGCAACGGGGACGATTAAGGGAAAGCTTGTTTTGAGCTTCCTTGTGCCGATTGTGCTTGTGTTTGTGCTCGGAATCTCTTCTTATGAAAAGTCAAAAGAGGCACTTGTCGACAGCTTTCTTTCGACAGCCGTTTCGACGGTTGAGTCGGCAGGCAACTATCTTGATCTTGTAAATTCGATGGTTGAGTCAAAGGTTGAACAGGTGCTTTCGGTTTCGAGCGTCAATTCTTATTTCGGTGGTGCCTATGAATCGGGCTCCGATGAGGAAAGCGTCGCAAAGGCGGAAATCAGAAAGATGATGAAGGAAGTGGAACAGGCGGACGACATTGTGGTTGACATGACAGCACTTTCTTATCTTAACGGAAAAAGCTTTTCGTCAAACGGGGCGATGCTTATTATAGGAAATACGGGCGCCGCACTTTTTGATGAGTCGGATGACGGAAAATTCTTTGCCGAACAGGGTACGGACAGCGCATGGATGAGCAACCATACATATATAGATTCGTTCGGATTTACGGATGAGCCTTACAGCATGGTTTATGTGCGCGCGTTTTACAGTTCTTTGGGTGAAAAGCTTGGGTTTATTTCGGCGGATGTAAGCACGGAAGTCGTAAAACGGGCTCTCGCAAAAATCAATTTTGGTGATACGGCTTATGTTTCGGTTGTTTCACCGGACGGAAAAGAAACTACGGCAAACGGAATTGCAGGCAGCGTGTTTTACGGTACGGAATTTTATGATTATGCGTTAAACAGTGCGGATTCCACCGGATATAAATATGAAACGATAGACGGCACAAAATATTTGAGCCTTTACAGCCGTGTGGGAGAAAGCAATATCATTGTCTGCGGGCGCATTGCGGAATCGGAAATTGTTGCAAAGGCCTCTTCAATCAAGGCGCTTACCGCCGTGATTGCACTTGTAAGCATTCTTGCCTGTGCATTTACGGGAATTGTTGTTTCGGTGGGACTCACACGCGCAATCAACCAGACGGTCGTATGTCTTGACAAAGCATCACAGGGGGATTTAAATGCACGCCTTCACATGGACAGAAACGATGAGTTCGGAAAGCTTTCAAAGTCGACCGACCTTATGCTTCACAATACCAAAAAGCTTATTGTTCAGGCGGCAAATACGTCGCTTGTATTAAACGAATCGTCGGGTCATGTGGTTGATTCCGTAAAAGAACTTTCGGGATCGGCTATTCGCATGAACACTTCAATCGAAGAAATAAAGCGGGGAATTACGATGCAGGCATCGGACGCTTCCGACTGTCTTGCAGAAACGGAAGTCCTAAACGAAAAAATAAGCGTTGTTCGCAGCGATGTTACAGATATTGAGAATATGGCGGCGGGTGCAAACAGCTCCGTAAAAGACGGAATGAAGATTGTCGACGAGCTCCGCGAAAAAGCGGATATTACGGCAGCGGTTACAAAGTCCGTAATCGAAAATATCGAAGAACTTTCCGAGCATACAAAGAAGATAAATAAGATTGTTGATACTATAAACGACATTGCATCGCAAACCAATCTGCTCTCACTTAATGCTTCAATCGAAGCCGCAAGGAGCGGAGAAGCGGGAAGAGGCTTTGCCGTTGTAGCCGACGAAATAAGAAGTCTTGCGGATCAGTCAAAGGAAGCCGCAAACGAAATCAAAAATATAATCGAATCGGTTGTAAAGCGCACACGGGATACGGTTGTTACGGCAAAGCATGCGGATGAAACGGTTGCGGAGCAAAGTATGGTTGTTGACAACACGCTTAAGAAATTTACCGATATCAAAGAAAATGTTTCAAATATTGCAAATAATCTTACAAGCATAGGAAGCCAAATGGCCGAGATCGAAAAATCAAAGGATCATACGATCGAATCGATCCAGAGTATATCTTCGGTTCTTCACGAAACCGAAGCAATGGCGGAAGAGTTGGAAAAAACATCACAGATCACAAAGGAAGAGGCATCGGCACTCAATAATGTCGTAAGCCGAATAAAGGACGAATCCGACAAGCTTAAGACTGAAATGGATGCTTTTAAGATTTAAAAATGAGGCTTTTAGCCTTAAGCCCGGGCGGATTCTGGATTATGACTTCCTAAATTCGCTCGGACTTTTTTTAACAAGCTTGTTGAAGGTGCGGTTGAACTGGGAAAAAGAATTGAAACCGCACTTAATCGCAATATCGGTGATTTTCAAATCACCCGAGAGCAGCATTTGCTGCGCGTTTGAAATTCTTGTCATTTGGATATAGTTAATCAAACTGAATCCCGTGACCGTCTTAAACGAATGCGAAAGATAGGTGGGCGACATATAGCACATTTTTGCAAGGCTTTCGAGAGAAAGCTCTTCCGCAAAGTGGGCGTGGATATAAGAGGTCACGCGGTATATTTTTTCTTCGAGAGTGTTTTCGGCTTTTTGGCGGTACAGGTTTTCGGTTCCTGAGGTTTTTAAAGCATACAAAAACTCGATAAATTCGGTAAATACAAGGACACTAAAGTCGCACGGTCTTGTTTTTATAAGCTTTTGGATTTTGTTAAGATGAGAGAACGCTTCTGTTTGACATGATTCTGTGAGCCTCAGCACCGGCGGCTCGCAGTTAAATACGGACAAAATATCCGAAATATCGTTTTTTAATATAAAAGTGCCGTTTGCCGGAAGCGCAAACTGGATTATGAGACGTCTCACGGGTGCACCCTCCGGATAAATGGATTTGTGAAGCTTAAGCGGAGGCAGGAGTGTCACGTCATATTGCTTCATTTCGTAGAGATTTCCGTCAACAAGGTGTGCGGCTTCCTTGTCAAGCAAAATGTGAATTTCGTAAAAACGATGGAAATGCTGAAATTCCATGTTGATGTCATAGCTTCTTGTGTCATAGTCGAAGGAACAGAAAAAGGGATCCGAATCCTTTCCGATTGAATAAATCAAACCCTGTTCATAATTAATCAAATCGTTATATGCCATATATGCCTCGCGTGTTTTGTGCAAAATTACCAAAAATAAAATGTAAAAAACCTGTCAAGCTATAAAATAATACTACCAAAAAGCAAAAAATGCAATATTTTTGACGTTAAAACGCAAATAATGCGTAGAAACAATTACTATATTTTGCTATTATAATCTCATCAAAAGTTATATGATTTTACCAAAAATTTACTAAGTTTTTTAACAGATTTTGGTGGGAGGGTTATGAATGATATCGATGAAAAACTGAATCTCCTGCTTAAAAGCTTTCAAAAGGTGCTTTATGCCGAAGACGACCGGTTTATGGAAGGAATGGCAACAAAGAATCTTGCGGGAGATGACATAAGCAGATATAAATTTTGGGAATGGACCCAAGGCGTCGGGCTTTATGGACTTTGGAAACTGTTTGAAAAGACGGGCGATAAGGATACTCTTGACATATTGCTTAAGTATTACGAAAGAGAAACGTCTCTCGGACTTCCCGCAAAAAACGTCAATACAACGGCTCCGATGCTTGCGCTTGTATATGTATACGAATATACCAAAAACGAAAAATACAAGGAATTGTGTCTCGAATGGGCGGACTGGCTCATGACTTCTCTTCCCAAAACTCGTGAAGGTGGATTTCAGCATCTCACAAGCGACACCTTAAACGACAATGAGCTTTGGGACGATACACTCTTTATGGCTGTTTTGTTCCTTGCAAAATGCGGGATAGTATTTGAGAGAAAAGAATGGGTGGATGAAGCAAAATATCAATTCCTTCTCCATATAAAATATCTTCAGGACAGAAAAACGGGATTATGGTTTCACGGCTGGACCTTCAACGGAAATCACAATTTTGCGGAAGCTCTCTGGGGACGCGGAAATTCATGGGCATGTGCGGCAATTCCGGAATTTATCGAGCTTGTGAATCCGGAAAAACCGATTCGACGTTTCCTCACTGAGGCTTATAAGCGTCAGGCAGAGGCTCTGAAAAAATATCAGGACGAGACAGGGATGTGGCATACGCTTGTGGACGATCCGACATCCTATGTCGAAACAAGCGCAACATGCGGCTTCGGATACGGTATTTTGAAGGGCGTAAACATAGGACTTATCGGAAGTGAATATGCGTGTGTTGCAGAAAAAGCACTTCCCGCGGTATTGTCACATATCGACGATACCGGTGTTGTGACTCAGGTTTCTTACGGCACCGCCATGGGACGCGAGTCAAAACAGTTTTACAAGGAAATAGAAATAAGACCCATGCCTTACGGACAGGCAATGGCAATCTTATTCTTATTAGAGCACAAAGCTCAAAAAATCTAAGGAGGTTTTACTTATGAAGAAAAAACTATTGGCAATGCTTCTTGCGGCTTCAATGGTAGCTTCACTTGCAGCCTGCGGTGGCACAAACAGCAGCAACGCTACACCCACACAGGCAGCAAAGGCAAC
>CAVJHK010000005.1:34048-68089 GCA_963649295.1 Lachnospiraceae bacterium
GCAAAGGCAACGGAAACACCCGTTCCCACAGCCACACCCACACCCGTGGATGTAGCGACGCTTTCGTACTCGGAAGCTCCCGAGCTTGCGGCACTTGTTAAGGCAGGAACACTTCCCGCAGTGGAAGACAGAATTCCCGACAAGGACAACGTATTTGTTGAGCAAACAGACGCAACGGGCAAGGAGCTCGAAATCGGTACATACGGCGGAAATATCAATATCGCAGGTGGTTCCGGTTCATGGGATATTTCAAGACAGGTCCTTGAATCCATCATCCACTACAACACCGACGGAACATATTATCCGAACGTAATCAAGGCTTATGAGCACAACGACGATTATACCGTATGGACATTCTATTTGAGAGAAGGCATGAAGTGGTCTGACGGCGATGATTTCAACGCAGACGATATCACATTCTGGTATTATATGTGCCATGTCAACAACTATGACTCAAAGGCTTCCTGGTCAGCATTAAAGAGTGACGACGGCACAGCGGCAGTCCTCACAAAGGTTGATGATTATACGGTTACATGGACATTCACAAGCACAAAATATCCCGCAGATTTCATCGAAAACGGCGACTTCAAGTGGTGCTGGGCTCCTTCACATTATTTAAGTGATCTCGTTCCCGATTCTTATTATGTGGAAAACCCTTATTGGAAGGCAACCGGACTTTCGGATGAACAGGTTCTTGCAAACGCAATCGCAAAGAATCTCAATTATTCAACCGTTAAGGATCTCGGCAAGCAGGCAACATATTATTTCTGGAACAATGCAGGTCTTCCCACACTCAACTCCTACGTTCTTTCAACCGTAGAAGGAAACAGCAAGCGTACGGATTCACTTTGCATCATGGTAAGAAATCCTTACTTCTGGAAGGTTGACGCAGCCGGAAATCAGCTTCCTTACTGCGATAACATCTATCGTAAGGCAACATCCGAGGAAGGTCAGGATCAGCTTATGTACAGATCCGGAGAACTTGATCTTATCGGCGTTGCAATGAGCGACATTTCGAGCCTTATGAACGACGTAGGAACGACTTCGACACTCAAGACATGGTCTTCGACAGAATGGGGCTCATATCAGATCACATTCAACTATACATGCAAGGATTCAAATTATGCAAACCTCTTCAACAACATTAAGTTCCGTCAGGCTATGTCAATTTGCGTAGACAGAGAGCAGTTCTCAGAACTTATCTGCGACGGCTTCCTTGATCCCGGCCAGTGCGCACCCGAAGAAGGAAACTTCGGTTATGACGCAGAATGGAAGGAAAAGTGGACAACATATGACGTTGCATCCGCAAAGAAGCTCCTTGAAGAGTGCGGCCTTGTAATGGGCACAGACGGATATTACAATTTTGCGGACGGTTCCGATTTTATCCTTACCTTCTATGAGTATGAGCAGCTCGGTGACGCAGCATTCGCAATCCTTGAGCAATATTACAAGGCAGCAGGTATTAATTGCGCAATCAAGAATTATGAGATATCCGCATATGATACGGAAATCGACAACAACGACTGGTATGCATCGATTATCCCTCATACCGCAATCGGCGGACTTTCACTTAAGTCGAGAGTTGCTCCTTTTGTACCTGTTCAGCAGGCAGCCGAGTGGTACGGTGAGTACGGCACATATTACGGAACAAACGGCGCATCGGGCGTACAGCCTGTAGGTGATTTTGCAAAGCTTATCGAAATCTATGAGAAGTGGAATTCAACACCCGACGCAGAAGAGAGAGATGAGTATGCTCTTCAAATCTATGAGATTCATAAAGAGAACCTCTGGACAATCGCATATCTTGATGCGGCAGGAAAATATAATATCGTAAGCAACAAGATTCATAACTATCCGGACAACCTTGTATATGATGACCTTTATCAAAATGCAAACATCGTTCACTACTGGACACTTTTTAAGACAGAATAATTTTTAAGTAACTTTAAAGGGGGGAGGGAATCACTTTCCTCCCCCGTTTTTGGAAAGGATTTTCTAATGGAAGACAAAGTATTCGAAAAAGAAAATAAGTCAGAAACCACACAGAAGAAAACCTTTTGGAAAAGTGTAACGGATTTCTTTAAGAAAGACCTTGTGTCTTATATCGTAAAAAGAGTACTTATGTTTATCCCGACGCTTTTTCTTATTTCGATACTCGTTTTCTTCGTAATTCAGCTCCCCCCGGGAGATTATGTAAGCGCCCATATCGCTGCGCTTGCAACGGAAGGCGAAATAGTAGATGCGGATTATGCGGCATCTCTCCGTGCGGAATACGGTTTGGATCTTCCCGTATATCAGCAATATATCAAATGGGTGAAGGACATCATCTGGACATCCTCCGACTCAACCTATTATCAATTGTATCATTCACATCACAACTGGAAATATTCATTTGCATACGGACAAAACGTCTGGGATGTTATTGAAGAACGTCTCGGACTTACAATAAAATTTACCGCCATAATCATGATATTCCAATACCTTGTATCAATCCCGATTGCGATTTATGCTTCGACGCATCAATATTCGAAGGGAGATTACATATCGTCGGTTATAGGATTTCTTGGAACGGCGATTCCCAACTTTATCTTTGCAATCATTTTGCAGTATCTTGCCTACAAGTGGACGGGAAACGCAAGCGTCGGACTATTTACCGAAGAAATGCTTGTAAACGGAATACACTGGTACAACTTCGGTGAACTCATGAAGAGAATGATCATTCCGATTATCGTTCTCGGAACAAGCGGAACGTGCGGAATCATTCGTTCGGTACGTGCCCAGATGCTTGACGAGGTCGGCAGACAATATACTCTTACCGCTCGTGCAAAGGGCGTGTCTGAAGGCAAAATTATTATGAAATACTGCTTCCGTGCGGCTATCAACCCGACGGTATCAGGACTTGGCGGTGTTCTTTCGAGCCTTTTTTCGGGATCTACCGTTACGGCAATGGTTCTTAATATCCAAATTCAGGGGCCTCAGCTTTTTAAGGCTTTACAGACACAGGACATGTATCTTGCCGGCGCAATCGTAATGGTTCAGGCAATACTCGTTCTTATCGGAATTCTTTTCTCCGATATAGCACTTGCATTCCTTGATCCCAGAATTCGTTATTCAGGAGGTAACAGATAATGGCTAAGAAAAAAACGGCTGAAGATTATTATTTGGCCTCCCAATGGACGCTTATGTTCAGAAAGCTCAAAAAACATAAGCTTGCCAAGATTTCGGGAATCATCCTCATAATATTGTTTATAGGCGCGATATTTGCGGATTTCCTTGCACCGTATTCTCTTGAAGAATTTGACGGAATATACCGCAATTCGGCTCCTACCGAGCTTCATGTGGAATTTGAAGGAAAGAATGTCGGACTTTATGTTTACAAGCTTGTCAAGCACAAAGACAAGCAGACGTTTCAGATTACATACAGCTATGACACTTCCGAATATTATAAGGTTAATTGGTTTGTTCACGGTTCGGAATATAAGATTCTCGGATTCATTCCCTGCGACCTTCACTTGTTTGGCGTAGGCGAAGGCAGCAACGGCGGCACGGGCGCAAAGATAATGCTCTTTGGTGCCGACGGACTCGGACGTGACATCTTTTCAAGAGTATTGCAAGGCGCAAGAGTGTCCTTATCGATTCCCTTTGCGAGTGCGTTTATAAGCTTTTTCTTAGGTGTTGCGATAGGTTCAATTTCCGGTTATTTCGGCGGTATTACGGATATCATTATCCAGCGTATCATCGAGGTTATCGGAGCGGTTCCGCAGATTCCTCTTTGGATGGCACTTTCCGCCGCAATACCCGCAGGTGTTTCGTCGGTTAAAATGTATTTTTACATGACTCTGATACTTTCGTTTATAAACTGGACGGGAATGGCGAGAGTCGTAAGAGGAAAATTCTTGTCACTTAAAAATGAGGATTATGTCATGGCGGCAAGGCTCTCCGGCGTATCCACCTGGAAGATTATTTGGAGACACCTTGTGCCAGGCTTCATGAGCTACCTCATCGTTTCGATAACGCTCGGAATTCCGGGATCGATTGTCGGCGAAACGTCAATGTCATATCTCGGACTCGGAATTAAGTCACCCGCAACCTCGTGGGGCGTACTTCTTCAGGAGGCAAGCACGGTTACGGACGTTGCCGCAAATCCTCACAAGCTTATTCCGATTATATTTGTAATAATTACGGTTCTTGCATACAACTTCCTCGGAGACGGACTCCGTGATGCCGCAGACCCGTACAAATAAACATAGGGAGGACTTAAAAAATGGATAAAGAAACAATCATTCAGGTTAAAGACCTCCACGTTGACATAGCACTTCATGAGGGTACGCTTACGGCGGTAAGAGGTGTCAACTTTGAAATAAAAAAGGGCGAAACGCTTGGACTTGTGGGTGAATCCGGATGCGGAAAATCGCTTACAAGCAAGGCAATTCTCGGAATCAACGACAAAAAGTGCACATCGCACGGACAGGTTCTCTTTAATGCAAAAGATAAGGGCGAGGTGGATTTGGTTAAGCTCGACCCAAAAGGCAAAGAAATTCGATCAATCCGCGGCAAGGAAATATCAATGATTTTCCAGGAACCCATGGTTGCCTTTTCACCGATGTATACGATAGGAAATCAAATTGTTGAAGCTGTTCTTCTTCATATCACAAAGGATAAGAAGGAAGCAAAAAAGATCGCTCTCAACATGATGAAAAAGGTTGGCATCGCAAATGCCGAAAAGCGTTACAACCAGTATCCGCATGAATTTTCGGGCGGAATGCTGCAGCGTGCGCTTATTGCGATGGCTCTTGTATGCAATCCCAGAATGCTTATTGCCGACGAGCCAACTACGGCCCTTGACGTTACGATTCAGGCGCAGATTCTTGAGCTTATGAAAGAGCTCCAAAAGGATATGGGCATGGCAATTCTTTTCATCACGCATGACCTCGGAGTTGTCGCAAAAATGTGTGACAGGGTCGCCGTAATGTATCTCGGCAAGATCGTAGAAAGTGCGGATGCAAATACGATATATGCAAATCCCCAGCATCCTTATACAAAAGGTCTCATAGGCTCGGTTCACAAAATCGGTGCGTCACGTGATGAAAGACTTTTCTCGATTGAAGGCACCGTTCCGCTTGCAATGAATCTTCCGATTCAATGCGGATTTTATGAGAGATGCACGGCTGCGATAAAGGGACTTTGCGACAAGGCGGAGCCGGAGCTTGTTGAAATCGAGCCCGGACACAAGATTGCATGCTTTGCATGTGAAAACGAAAAGTGCAAATTGCAGGCGGAAGAAGCAAAAAAAGAGATTGCTTTGAGAGAAGCCAAAAGAAAGGCACTTGCCGAAGAAGAGGCTAAAAAAGCATTAGAAGAACAGCAAAAAAACGATACTTTCACAAAGAGAGTTTCAGGAAATTTAAAAAAGAATGTTTCAAAAATAATCAAAGGAGGTAAGTAAGCATGGGTGAAATGAAAAAAGACACCATTCTGGAAGTAAAACATGTTCACAAACGCTTTACCTCCAAGGGTATTACCGTAAAAGCCGTTACGGATGTTTCCTTTGACGTTCGCCCGGGTGAAACCATAGGAATAGTGGGAGAATCGGGCTGCGGCAAAACAACGCTCGGAAGATGCATAGTTCGTGCATATGATGCGTCGGAGGGCGAAGTGCTTTATCGCACAAAGAGCGGCGAAGAAGTTGACTTTTTAAAAATCGACCGCAAAAAAATGAAGGAAATCCGCAAGGAAATCCAGATGATTTTCCAGGATCCCTATTCTTCGCTCGATCCCCGTATGACCGTTCTTGATATCATAAAAGAGCCGTTGCGAGCAAACTTTCCCAAAATGTCGAAGGACGAAATGGACAAGCGCGCAAAGGATATGGCGGTCAAGGTAGGACTTAATCCGACTTATTTGATGCGTTATCCTCATGCTTTTTCCGGCGGACAGCGCCAGCGTATCGGTATTGCGAGAGCACTCGTAATCAGCCCTCAGATTATTGTCTGCGACGAGGCGGTTTCTGCGCTCGATGTTTCGATTCAGGCACAGGTTATTAACCTTCTTCGTGATCTTCAAAAAGATTTGGGACTCACATATCTCTTTATTTCGCACGATTTGTCGGTTGTGGAACATATTTCCGACAAGGTCGGCGTTATGTATCTCGGAAGAATGGTTGAATTTTGCGAAACGGAAAAATTGTTCTCGCATCCCATGCATCCTTATACGGAAGCTTTGCTTTCGGCGGTTCCTGTTGCGGATCCCACATACAAAATGGAGCGAATTCCGCTTATGGGCGAAATCCCCAACCCCGCAAATCCGCCTTCGGGATGCTATTTCCACGAGAGATGCCGCTATTGCACCAAGAAGTGTGTAGAAGAGGCACCTGAGCTCAAAACAATGCCGGACGGACGTCTTTGTGCTTGTCACAGGGCGGAGGAGCTTAACCTTAACGGATTTAACCTTGAGGCAATGCATGCCGACAAAAAAGAAAATAAATAGGCTTATAAGGATTCATAAGGTCCTTGGATTTTGGAAGACACCGGAATTTTTTTCGGTGTCTTCCTTTTATTTCTGCGTATTTTTGGTTATCTGTGTGTGATTTTTCCATTTTTTCCGATAACGGAATATTTGCTTAAAGTTTTTAATATCCTAAAAAAGAAGCGAATATGTGCCAAAGAAGGATATTAATCTTGAAACTGTAACGCTTGAGCTTGATGACGGAACGGAAATGGTATGCGATGTTATTTCGATTTTTCCGGCAGTTGTTGGCGGCGTCAAAAAAATGTATATTGCGCTTCTTGACGAAAATGCGGGTGAAGACGGGGATATATTCTTATACGGAGCAGAAAATTTGGAAGATCCCGACAACATCATATTAAACGATATCGAATCGGATGAGGAATTTGAAATTGTATCCGATGCCTTTGATGAGATGCTTGATGACGAAGAATTAAACGAAATGCTTGACGGCATCGACGAAGACGAGGACGAAGAATAGTTTTGGCAGTGTGAGAGGCTGTTGTATTGAGGGGGATGTTTGGAGGCATATTATGGGTGAGATGCATTGTCCGGATTATTTAAAAACAAGAAACAGATTTGTGAGCCTTGACGGGGACTGGTTATTAAACGGCACAAGGATAAATGTGCCTTTTTGTCCCGAAAGCAGGGCATCTTTGTTTCTTGGCGAAATCGATTATACAAAGGAATATTCGTTTGTATATGAAAAATGCTTTGATTTGCCCGAATTTATGTCGGACAATGAGAATGAACGGTTGATTTTGCATCTTGACGGTGTGGATCAGGAATATATCGTCATTCTTAACGAAAAGATAATAGGTGCACATTCCGACGGATATACAAGGGCAGAATTTGATATTACGAATGCGGTGCGAAGAGATAAAGAAAATTTGCTTAAAATCATCGCGTCCGACACGCTCTCGACGGAATTTCCGTACGGAAAACAAAAAATAAAGCGAGGCGGAATGTGGTATACGCCCTTCAGCGGAATCTGGAAGAGCGTCTGGCTGCAGGCCGTACCCGAAAAATATATCGGGGATTTGACTATTAAGGCGGATCCGGAGCACGTTACGGTAAGCTTTAATTTTTGCGATTTTATCGAGAAGGAAATAAGAATAAGAATATATGCGCCTGAAATAAAACATGCGTTATTTGGGGCGGAAACAAGTGAAATATACGATAAAGCAGGTGGAAAAAATACAGGTGAATCGGAAAGCTATGAAGAAAATGCACGTGAATCGGAAGCGGGCGCAAATATTGACATGCCGGATACGGATGAAGAATATTGGACTGTTTTTTATGATATAAATAATATTCCGGAGCATGATCTTGTAATTCCGTTAAAGGATATTGTGTCAAATCTCGGAAATCCGATTCCGGTAAAGCTTTGGGATACCGAAAATCCGTGGATTTACGATATGGAAATCGAAGCGGGAGAGGACAGAATAAAAACCTATTTTGCCATACGAACGATAGAAATAAAAAAGATAAACGGCATTCCGAGAGTCTGCTTAAACGATAAGCCCATATTTCTTCACGGGGTGCTTGACCAGGGCTATTTTACCGAATCCGTATGCCTTCCGAGGGATGAAAGGGAATATGAACGTGACATTCTCCGCATGAAGGAGCTCGGCTTTAATATGCTGAGAAAACATATCAAAACGGAGCCCGACGGTTATTATTATTATGCGGACATTCACGGAATGCTTATAATGCAGGATATGGTAAATTCTGGAAAATATCGCTACATAAAGGATACCGTGCTTCCGACGATAGGTATCAAATTTTCGATTGAAAAATTGCGTCATGCAACAAAAAAACGCCGTATGAACTTTGAAAAGCACATAAACGGAGTGATAAAGGATCTGAGAAATCATCCTTCGATAATATGCTATACGATTTTTAACGAAGGGTGGGGCGAACACGAGAGCGGATATTATTATGACCTTGTAAAAAAGCTTGATGACACACGGCTTATAGATACGGCTTCCGGGTGGTTTAAGCCCGGCAAAACAGACTTTGACAGCAGACATATATATTTCAGACTTCGTAATATTAAGAAGAGCGGTTTTACCAAAGAAAAGCCGATATTTGTGACCGAATGCGGCGGATATTCGTATGCGGCTGCGGGACATATGTATAAAGAAGACGCATCATACGGATACGGAACGTGCAAGAGCATATCGGAGCTTACGGACAAAATTGAGGAGCTTTATAAAAAGATGATTATGCCGGGGATAAAAGCGTCTGTATGCGGATGCATATATACACAGCTTTCGGACGTGGAAGACGAAATAAACGGGCTTTATACATACGACAGAGAGGTATGTAAGGTCGACAAAGAAAGAATGATTAAGCTCTCAAAGGAACTTACCGGAGGAAATTGGTTTGTATAAGAAAAATGTTTCATATACAATTATATTGATGGCATTTTGTCTGCCATTTGTATTTGTAACAACGGGATGCAAAAAAACATGGAGCACCGGAACGCCAAGCAATACTCCGACTCCGACGATAAAGGTGGTGGATGTCAACAAATTGCAATCGGATGCGGAAAAGGGAAATACAGGCGGAAATGCACTTGTTCCCGTAACCACTCTTTTTCCGAATCACAGAGTGGGAACGCTTACACCGACACCGACCGAGTTGCCAACCCCTATTCCCACGGCAACACCGGATCCCGCGAGCTTTTATACGCCTACTCCGACAGTGCCGCCTACTCCCACATTTACCCCGACACCTACGCCTAAGCCTACCAATACACCGCGTCCGACAAGGTTTGCAACTCCTACGTTTACACCGACTGCCGAGCCTACACCTTTTCCGACGGAAGGAACGATAATATATGTTCCTGTAAGCCAAACACCCACCCCGAAAGCAAGGTGAATTAACTTAAAACACAGCTTAAACTGCGATTTAAGTTAAAAGCGTTACTTGGGATTCACATGAATTCGAGGGGGGATATGATTGCCGAAGGGCGACAGAATCCGGTGGGCAGGTTTTGACCAAAAAATACCGAAATTAAGCCGATTCGGAACAAGTCCGTTCAAAATAAGGAAATTCAAGTAAAATACCAAGCCCGGGGTAATTGTTATATGACCGAAGAAAATATTGTAACAAAAATATCGGTAAGAAATCTTGTTGAATTTGTGCTGCGGTCGGGTGACATAGACGCAGGGAGCGGTCGCATGGACACGGATGCAATGCAGGAAGGCATCAGAATACACAAAAAAATACAAAAAAGCATGACTGATTATAAGGCGGAGGTTTCGCTTTCAACGGAGGTTGTGCTTAAACAAAACAAAAATGACATCTGCATTCTCTTAAAAATTTTTGGACGTGCGGATGGCATTTTTAAGTTAAAAGATAATTTTGCGGTAGATGAAATAAAAAGCACATATATGTCTGTGGATGAGATGAAGGAAGCAACACCCGTGCATTTGGCACAGGCAAAATGCTATGCCTATATGTATGCATTAAATTATGATTTAAGCGAAATAAGTGTGCAGCTCACATATTGCAATATTGACACGGAACATATAAAAAGATTTGTATATCCCTTTACTTTTGCAGAGCTTAAAACGTGGTTTAACAATCTTGTTACAAAATATTCCGAGTGGGTTTTCTTGGAAGAAACATGGAAAAGGACAAGAAATTTTTCGATAGGGGAACTTAAATTTCCTTTTGAATATCGTCCGGGACAGCGTGATTTTGTGAGATGGGTGTATTCAACGATAAAGAACGGAAAGAAGCTTTTTGCGGAAGCACCGACCGGAGTCGGTAAAACGATTTCGACGATATTTCCTTCGGTTTGGAATATAGGGGAAGGAAGAAATTCACGCATATTTTATCTGACAGCCAAAACAATCGCAAGAACGGTTGCGGAAAACACGTTTGATTTGTTACGGCAAAACGGACTTAAATTCAAATCCGTCACAATAACCGCCAAAGAAAAAATATGTATATGTGATGAAACAAAATGTAATCCGCTAAACTGTATTTGTGCGAAAGGACACTTTGACCGCGTAAATGATGCTTTGTATGCACTTCTGTCGAACGAGGAAAAGATAAATCGTGATATAATTTTGGAATATGCCGAAAAATATACGGTTTGTCCTTATGAATTGTCTCTTGATGCGGCAACATTTTCCGATGCCGTTATATGTGATTACAATTATGTTTTTGACAAGCGTTGTGCGCTCAAAAGATTTTTTGCGGAAAATCAAAAAAACGACTTTATTTTTCTTATAGACGAGGCACACAACCTTCTTGAACGCGCAAGGGATATGTACAGTGCGGAGATAATAAAGGAAGATTTTTTGTATGTGAATGCATTTTTAAAGAAAAACCAAAAATCATCCGTTAAAAGGATTTCAAAGTCGCTTACGGCATGCAACAACGCAATGCTCTCCGTAAAAAGGGAGGCGGGCGAGTTTTTGGTGCTCAAAAATGCGGACGAGCTATATGTAAAATTAAGAAGAAGCGCAGGCTTTATCGAAGACCTGCTTTCTGATGAAAAGCAGGATTTTGATGGACGTGACGAGGTTGTTAAATTATACTTTAACATAAAAAGCTTCATCGAAACGTATGAAAATATCGACGGTGCATATAAGATCTATGCGGATTATAACGATAACAAGGAGTTCAGGATAAAGCTTCTTTGCATGGAGCCCATCGCGGAACTAAAAAAACGAACGGATAATGCAGGATCTTCGATATTTTTCAGTGCCACGCTTCTTCCGATAAAATATTATACCGAGCAGCTTGGGGGCAATGTCACGGATCCCGCAATTTATGTTCCTTCACCTTTTTCAAAATCAAACAGACTTGTAATGGTGGGTGGTGATATTTCGACAAAATACAACAGGCGATGCGAGTCGGAATATCAAAAAATAGGAAAATATATCAGCGAATTTGTTTCAGCCAAAAAAGGAAACTATCTCGTCTTTTTTACTTCCTATAAAATGATGGAGGACGTACTTCAAAATTCCCCGGATCTACAAAAGTGGAACATTGAGAATTCGGAAGATGAAAATTTGGCTGATGAAACGGCATGCGAAAAAAACGGGGCAGAAAATACAAAAGTCAAATCGGAATTTGATAAAATATCCGAAAAATCAAGTGATGACATAACTTTGCTTGTTCAAAGCCGCGGCATGACCGAAAAGGATAAGGAGAGCTTTTTGGAAAGCTTCGCAGAAAATCTTAAGTCTACTCTTGTCGGGTTTACCGTTCTCGGAGGCGCTTTTTCGGAAGGAATCGATCTGACGGGTAATCGGTTAATCGGAGTCTGTGTCGTAGGCACCGGGCTTCCAATGGTCGGAAACGAAAGAGAGCTTTTTAAAAATTATTTTGACAACAAAAATAAAAACGGATTTGATTATGCTTATCTTTATCCCGGGATGAACAGGGTTTGTCAGGCTGGTGGGAGAGTAATAAGAACGGATAAGGATATCGGCGCGATTTTGCTTCTTGACGAAAGATTTTTGAAAAACAAATATTCGTCGCTTTTTCCCGCGGAATGGATTCCGTATACACGTGTTACGATTAATAACGTGAAAAAGATTACGGAGAAATTTTTTGAAGGGTTCGAAGGAAAATAAAATCAAGGAAACAAACTTACCTTTTTTTTGCTTAACTTGGACTTGATAAAATCCCGGCACGTAATTAAAATTATATAAGGTTAAAAATCGTAATTAAAATTATACAAGGTTAAAAAATTGATTTAAGAAGGAGCAAAAAATATGCGTATTATAGAAGCAAAGGACTACAACGATTTAAGCCGTAAAGCGGCAAATGTTATATCGGCTCAGGTTATTTTGGAGCCGTGCTGTGTTTTGGGACTCGCAACCGGCTCCACACCGATCGGCACCTACAAGCAGCTTATCGACTGGTACAATAAGGGTGATATCGATTTTTCGAGAATAAAATCCATAAATCTTGACGAATATATCGGGCTTGACGACCAAAATGAGCAAAGCTACCGCTATTTTATGAATACAAACTTTTTTGATCACATAAATATAGATAAGAAAAATACATATGTGCCGAACGGTATGGCGACGGACGCAGAAGCAGAATGTAAGAGATATGATTCGTTAATCAATTCGGTCGGCGGAATCGATTTGCAGTTGCTCGGTATCGGTCATGACGGACATATCGGATTTAACGAGCCGGGTGCGGCATTTGAAAAGACAACGCATGTTGTTACGCTTAACGAAATGACAATCAAAGCGAACGCAAGATTTTTTAAATCGGAAGCGGATGTTCCGCATGCCGCAATTACGATGGGAATAAAGTCGATCATGCAGGCAAAAAGGCTTCTTCTTATCGCAAACGGCCCCGACAAAAAGGATATTGTGGAAAAGGCGCTCTACGGACCCGTTACGCCGAACGTTCCCGCGTCGATCCTTCAGTTTCATCCGAATCTTACGGTTGTATATTCTTTTAATTAAGTGATACAAGGCTGTAATCCCATTGCCTTTAGGCGGTGGCTTATACTGAACTTTTGTCAATGATATTCGCAATCCGTGTGTCATGGATATTATTTGGCATTTTGTATGTCATAAATATTATGCGGTAATGCATGTGTCATAGATATCATTTGGCAATTCATATGTTATTAACATCATTAAATAAAGAAAATGAACATATTTTATAGCGGAAAATTTTATAAGGGTGAATTTGAAACAAAAAGCGGCATATTTACGGAAGTGCATATAGCGGGGGAGGAAGAGGCATGTGATCCCGATTATGTAATTCCGGGGCTCATAGATATACACACGCATGGGCGAGTGGGCGAAGATTTCAGCTTCGTTGATGAAGAAAAAATAAAAAAGCTTCTTTTGTCATATGCCCAGTGCGGCGTCACGGGAGTTCTTGCCACAACCATGACAAATGATCCCGTAAAAGTTGCAGATTCCGTTTCCGCGTGCGGAAATATAATAAAAATGCAGGAAAACGGAAATCCGCAAAAAAGAAATCGTGAAAACGTAAATCCGGAAAACATGAGAGGTATGGCGCGTCTCCTCGGAATTCACATGGAAGGACCTTTTCTCGGAAAAGACAAAAAGGGTGCGCATGACGAAAAATATTTGAGAAATTTTGATTATGCGTGGCAGGATGAAATGATTAACAGAAGCGGAAATCATGTTAAAATTATTTCTGTAGATCCGACACTTTTTGGTTCGCTTGAGTTTATAAAAAGGTATACCGGCAAAAATATAACGCTTTCGCTTGCACATTCGGGCGCAGCTTACGATGATGCCGTAAAGGCAGCGGGGGCCGGCGCAAATCACGTGACGCATCTCTTTAATGCCATGAATCCCTTAAATCACAGGGAGCCCGGGATTATAGGCGCGGCATTTGACTGTGGGATGTATTCGGAAATCATATGCGATTTTATACATGTTTCAAAAACGGTAATTAAGATGTGGTTTACTCTTTGTCCCGACAAAATGATTATCATATCCGATTCGATGCGTGCCGCGGGACTTCCTGACGGAGAATATTCGATCGGCGGCTTACCCGTAATCGTAAAAGACAAAAAGGCAACGCTTTATGACGGCACAATAGCGGGATCGACCGCGGATGTTTTTTCGGAAATGAAAAATGTGATCGGAGCGGGTGTTTCACGAGAAAAAGCGATACTTGCGGCAACACAAAATCCTGCGCTTTCGATCGGAGAAAACAAAATCGGCAGGATAGAAAAGGGCTGTGCCGCAGATTATATTATAATCGATAAAAATTTTAACATAAAACAAATTTACATACGCGGGGAGGAAATATAATGTATTATTTGGGTGTGGACCTCGGAACGTCTTCGATTAAGCTTGTTGCGGCCGATGAAAAAGGTATTATTGCGGCAAGCGAAAGTGCGGAATATGGGCTTAGTTTTCCGAAAACCGGGTGGTCAGAGCAAAATCCCGAGGATTGGGTAAAAGGATTTTATGAAAGCCTGGAAAAGTTATCCCACAAAATCGATTTAAAAGAGATTTGCGGGATAAGCTTCGGCGGCCAGATGCACGGACTGGTTATTCTGGATCGGGACGACAACGTGATTCGTCCGGCAATTCTATGGAATGACGGACGAACAACAGACGAATGCTATTACTTAAATCATGTGATAGGACAGGAAAAGATTTCTGCTTATACCGGAAATATGGCACTTACCGGATTTACGGCTCCGAAAATTTTGTGGGTAAAAAAGCATGAGCCTTGGAACTTTGCAAAAATAACCAAAATCATGCTTCCGAAAGACTATCTTTGTTATGTACTTACGGGAGTTCATGCGACGGACTTTTCGGATGCCTCCGGCATGCTGCTCCTTGATGTCAAAAACAAATGCTGGTCAAAGGAAATGCTTGACATTTGCGGAATAAAGGAAGAGATGATGCCAAGGCTTTTTGAAAGCTTTGATGTTTGCGGCAAAGTAAAACCGGAAATTGCGGCTAAATGCGGTTTAAGGGAAGACACACGTGTTATGGCGGGTGCCGGTGACAATGCCGCAGGCGCAATAGGCACGGGCACGGTAAAAGACGGAATGACGATAGTGAGCCTCGGAACAAGCGGAACGGTGTTTGTTGCGGTCGATAATTTTATGGTTGACGATAAAAACGCTCTTCATATGTTTGCGCACGCAAACGGCAGATTCCACCTTATGGGATGTATGCTTTCGGCGGCTTCCTCAAATAAGTGGTGGATGGATGAAATAATAGGAACAAAGGATTATAAAGCGGAGCAGGAAAAGATAGGTATTCTCGGTGAAAACAATGTTTATTATCTACCTTACCTGATGGGAGAGCGTACGCCTCACAACGATCCGAATGCGAGGGGGGCGTTTGTGGGAATGAGCATGAATACCAAGAGAGAGGATATGACGCTTGCCGTTCTTGAAGGAGTGACGTTTGCTCTTCGCGACTCGGTTGAAACAGCAAGAAGCCTCGGCGCAAAAATAACGACAGTCCGTGCGACGGGCGGCGGCGCAAAGAGCGGCTTGTGGAGAAAGCTGCTTGCGAACATTTTAAACGTCAATGTGGAAATCATGAATTCGGAAGAAGGACCGGGATATGGTGCCGCAATTCTTGCGATGGTCGGATGTGGTATATACAAATCTGTATTTGAGGCAACGGATAAAATTATAAAGGTGTCGGATACGATTGTGCCGGACGCAGAACTTGTCAAAAAATATGACAAAAAATATAAGATTTGGAAGAATATCTATCCCGCTCTCAAAAACGTATACGGTGAGATGGCAAAAGAAGAGTAGGAATATAATTTATCAGGAAGTAAAAAAATTCCCGCGGTCTGTAAATTCAGACCACGGGAATTTTTTATATAAACATAAGGAGAACTGTGAATAAAACAATCATATTTCGGGTTCGATGAGCCCATATGCTCCGTCCTTACGCTTGTAGACAACGTTTACGTCGTCTGTTTCGGCATTTCTGAATACGAAGAAGTTGTGGTTCAAAAGCTCCATCTGGATACAAGCTTCTTCAACGTCCATAGGCTTAAGAGCAAACTTTTTGCTCTTAACGATTTTGATTTCCTCGTCCGAATCGGATACGGTGTCCACAAATTCGCGTGCGAAATTTGCTGCCGCCTGCTGCTTATCGATGAGCTTTTTCTTGTAACGTCTGAGCTGCCTTTCGATTGTATCTTCGATCATGTCGATGGAAGCGTACATGTCTTCGCTTTCTTCTTCGGCGTGAATTGTTGTGCCTTTAAGAGGAATTGTAACTTCGACCTTCTGTCTGCCTCCCTGAACACTGAATGTTACGTAGATATCGGTTTCGGGCTTGAAATAACATTCAAGCTTACCCAGCTTTTCTTCAGCCATTTTTTTCATTCCGTTTGTAACATCAATGTTTTTGCCGTATGTGTTGATTCGCATACAATCACTCCCTTTACCGGTTATTTGGTTTAAAGTAAGGAGGAGACCGTGAGATGCGGTTCTTTAATAAAATTTAACCGTCAGATACGTTTCTTTATTAAGCCTGAATCGTGAGAGGTTGTTTTCTGACAGGCAGAAAACGTATGAAACGTTTTTTATTAACCTTACTTATAAGCCTGAAGACATGATATCATAAGTAACTTATTTTTACAAGTTTTTGGTGTTCGGTTTACAGAAAGTTTATAAAAAGAAGACTGAATATACAGAAAATAATTTGTCAAGAAGAAAAAGAGAAAACAGGTCACGAAAACAAAACTTTGTTGAACTTTTTTGTGCAAAATAGGTCGCAAGTCACTGTAGAATCAATCAACAAATGAATGTCTAAACTTGTGGAAAATGTGGATAACTTTGTAGATAACTTTTGAAAGTCTTGATTTTAAAGAGTTTCAAAATGTGGACAAATTTTTCTTTGTGTTGCACAAAAATGTGGACTACTACACGTGTTGAACGACAAATTTGTGAAAAGTGCACAAAAACCGAAATGTCAAGAGGAGAAGCTTAAAACATTATTTTCGTGAAATTTAAATTAAAGGGACGAGAAGTTGAACTTTATTTTGAGGCAATCTGTTAACCGAATGTTAACATAAAGATGTTGATATGAACGGGCTGAAATGGTATAATTGTGTGATACAGGCGGAAAAGTGCACAATTTGCGCAATCCGTATATCAAAGCAAATCAAAGCCGCTTAAAGCAAAAGAACAAAAAAAAGATTATAAGGATACAAAAGATAAAACAATAAAAGGCTCGGAGGGAAAAAATTTGAATATAATCACAAAGATATTCGGGACACACAGCGAAAGGGAATTAAAGCGTCTGCTCCCGATTGCGGATAAGGTAATGGCACTTGATTCCCAAATGGCGGCGCTTACGGACGAGGAACTGAGGCATAAAACGGTCGAATTTAAACAGCGTCTCGAAAACGGAGAAACGCTTGACGACATACTTGTCGAAGCATATGCGGTTGTACGTGAAGCAGCCGGCAGAACACTCGGAATGAAACACTTTAAGGTACAAATACTCGGCGGTATTATTTTGCACCAGGGACGTATTGCGGAACTCAAAACCGGTGAAGGAAAAACTCTTATGGCAACGCTTCCTTCCTATCTTAACGCACTTGCGGGAAAAGGCGTGCATGTCGTTACATGCAACGATTATCTTGCTCACCGTGACGCCGAGTGGATGGGGCAGGTGCACCGCTTCCTCGGACTCACGGTCGGCTGTATTTTAAATACGATGACAAATGAGGAAAGACGCGAAGCCTACAATTGCGATATCACATATGCCACAAATAACGAACTGGGATTTGATTATCTTCGCGACAACCGTGTAATTTACAAAGAACAGCTTGTAATGCGCGGACTTCATTATGCGATCATCGACGAAGTTGACTCGATTTTGATAGATGAAGCGAGAACTCCTCTTATTTTGTCAGGTCAAAGCGGAAAATCGACAAAGCTTTATGAAGCATGTGACATACTTGCGCGTCAGCTCAAAAAAGGTACCGAAAAGGAGCTTTCCAAGATGGACCTTTTGATGGGTGAGGACAACGAGGAAACGGGAGACTTTATTGTCAACGAAAAGGACAAGAATGTCAATCTGACCGAGGAAGGCGTAAAAAAAGTTGAGCAGTTCTTTAAGATAGAAAACTTAGCCGATCCCGAAAATCTCGAAATTCAGCACAATATCATCCTTGCACTTCGTGCCCACAATCTCATGTTCAGGGACAAGGATTATGTTG
This sequence comes from Lachnospiraceae bacterium, assembly GCA_963649295.1. Taxonomy (GTDB): domain Bacteria; phylum Bacillota; class Clostridia; order Lachnospirales; family Lachnospiraceae; genus RGIG3528. The sequence goes on from CAVJHK010000005.1 coordinate 52,247, forward strand.
TCAAAGATGACGAAGTGCTCATTGTAGACGATTTTACAGGACGTATTTTGCCCGGACGCCGTTATGCGGACGGACTTCATCAGGCGATCGAAGCAAAGGAACATGTTAAGGTTAAGCGTGAATCAAAGACGCTTGCGACTATTACATTCCAAAATTTCTTTAATAAATATGAAAAGAAAGCCGGCATGACTGGTACGGCAATTACCGAGGAAATGGAATTTCGTGAAATTTACGGAATGGACGTTGTGGAAGTTCCGACAAACGTTCCCGTAATCCGTAAGGATCTTGATGATGCCGTATACAAAACAAAGCGCGAAAAATTAAACGCAATCGCAAATTCGGTTGAGGAAGCTCACAAAAACGGTCAGCCCGTGCTTGTCGGTACGGTTACGATAGAGTCGTCGGAAGAAGTGAGCGAATTATTAAAAAAGCGCGGAATCCCGCATAAGGTATTGAATGCAAAATTCCATGAGCTTGAAGCGGAAATCATTGCGGGCGCGGGTCAGATGGGCGCCGTTACCATTGCAACAAACATGGCGGGGCGCGGTACCGATATCAAGCTCGGCGAGGGCGTTGTCGAAAAAGGCGGCTTAAAGATAATAGGTACGGAACGTCACGAATCGAGACGTATCGACAATCAGCTTCGCGGACGTGCCGGACGTCAGGGCGATCCCGGAGAATCAAAATTTTATATATCTCTTGAAGACGATCTTATGCGCCTTTTCGGTTCCGAAAATCTTATGAAGCTTTTCAATTCGCTCGGTTTCCCGGACGGAGAAGAGCTTCACCACAAGATGCTCTCGAATGCAATTTTCAGAGCGCAGAAAAAGATAGAAAACAACAACTTCGGCATCAGAAAGAATTTGCTTGAATATGACCGCGTAAACAACGAACAGCGCGAGATTATTTATGCGGAGCGCTTAAAGGTTCTGAACGGCGAAAATATGAGAAATTCCGTTATCAAGATGATTACGGACGTCATAGAAAGCGCCGTCGAAATGTGTATCGGCGAAAACCGTTATCCCGAAGAGTGGGACTTGCACGAGCTTAACAACATACTTCTTCCCATAATTCCGATGGAGCGCATAAGTCTTACTCCCGAAGAAATGAAGCATTATACAAAGAAAGAGCTTATGCAAAGCCTCAAAGAAAAGGCTCTTCGTCTTTATGCCGAAAAAGAATCCGAATTCCCCGAAAAGGAACAGTTCCGTGAGGTTGAGCGTGTGATTCTCCTTCGTGTGATCGATATGAAGTGGATGGATCACATCGACGATATGGAGCAGCTCCGTCAGGGCATTCATCTTCAGTCATACGGTCAAAAGAATCCTGTTTCCGAATACAAGATGCAGGGATATGACATGTTTGAAGCAATGGAAGCGGCAATCAGCGAGGATACGGTTAAGCTTCTCATGCATATCAAGATAGAGCAAAAGGTTGAACGTGAAGAGGTTGCGCGTGTTACGGGCACAAACAGGGACGATTCCTCCGTGCGTCAGCCCGTTAAGCGACAGACAAAGAAGATAATGCCGAACGACCCCTGCCCTTGCGGATCGGGCAAAAAATACAAATATTGCTGCGGCAGATAATTTTAAGATATAACTGCGGCAGAATGTTAATGCGCAAATAAAAATGCCGGGGGAAAAGGTTTTTTCTTTCGGCTATATAAATTTTAAATAAAAAAAGGTGGTGACGACTGGTGGTAGAGCTTGACCAAATTAAAACTCAACTCAATTCTTACAAACAAACCTTAGTCGAAGTGGGGGATTCACTTTGACCTCGCAAATAAGCGTGAAAAAATAGAAGAAATCGAAAATATTATGAACGAGCCCGGTTTTTGGGATTCGGCTGAAAAATCGCAAAAATATGTAAAGGAACTCAATATTCTTAAGAATACCGTTAACGAATATAAGGATCTTGAAACGGAATTTGACGATGTTAAAGTTTATCTTGACATGGGATACGAAACAAACGATCCGGACATTATTCCCGAGTGCAGGGAAGCTCTTGACATATTTGTAAAGCATCTTGAGTCACTCAGGCTTTCGACGTTACTGTCCGGCGAATATGACAGGGATGATGCCATTCTCACTCTCCATGCGGGAGCGGGCGGCACTGAAAGCTGCGATTTTGCGGCAATGCTTTGCAGAATGTATATGCGCTGGGCCGAAAAACACGGATTCAAAACATCGATGATCGATTTTCTTGACGGAGACGAGGCAGGATATAAATCCGTAACCATAGAAATCCGCGGCGAAAACGCATATGGTTACCTAAAGAGCGAAAAGGGTGTGCACAGACTTGTACGCATATCGCCTTTTAATGCGGCGGGCAAACGTCAGACGTCGTTTGTGTCATGCGATGTTATGCCCGATATCGAAGAAAACATAGATATCGAAATAAACGACAGCGATATAAGAATAGATACATATCATTCGAGCGGTGCGGGCGGACAGCATATCAACAAAACATCGTCCGCAATCCGTATTACTCACTTTCCGACGGGAATAGTCGTACAATGCCAAAACGAGCGTTCGCAGTTCCAAAATAAGGATAAGGCCATGCAAATGCTTAAAGCAAAGCTTTATCTTTTGGAAAAGGAAAAGAATGCCGAAAAGACGTCCGGAATACGCGGAGAAATTCGCGATATCAATTTCGGAAGCCAGATAAGATCTTATGTCCTTCAGCCGTATACAATGGTTAAGGATACAAGGACAAATGCCGTTTCAGGGAACGCTTCTTCAGTTTTGGACGGAGATCTGGATGTATTTATAAATGCATATCTTACATGGCTTGCAACGGGCAAAAAGGCAGGAGAGGATTCGGGAGATCTTGAATAACAATTACAGACGGTAATTATTACATAAAAAAGGGGCAAAAACATGGATAACATTATCGCAAAAAAGCAAATCGAAGAGGGAAAAGCTTATCTCGGCATTGAGCTTGGCTCTACAAGAATCAAGGGCGTGCTCATGGGAGACGATTTTACGATACTCGCATCGGGCGCTCACGAATGGGAAAACAGCCTTATCGACGGAATATGGACATATTCGATTGACGATATTTGGAACGGGCTTAAATGCTGCTACAGCGATCTCAAAAAAAATGTAGCGGACAAATACAAAATTACGCTTACAAATCTCAAAACAATCGGCATAAGCGCAATGATGCACGGATATATGCCTTTTGACGAAAAGGGCGAGATCCTCGTGCCTTTCCGTACATGGAGAAATACGATTACCGAAAAGGCCGCTGACGAACTGACCGAGCTCTTTGGATTCAATATTCCGCAAAGATGGAGCATTGCGCATTTGTACCACGCAATATTAAACAAAGAGCCCCACGTAAAGGATATCAAATATCTGACGACGCTTGAAGGCTATGTTCACTGGAAGCTGACGGGCAAAAAGGTGCTTGGCATCGGTGATTGTGCCGGTATGTTCCCGATTGACGCAAATACCAAAAATTATAATGCGGTAATGGTTGACAAATTTAACGCACGCATTAAGGAAAAAGGCGTTGACATAAAGCTTCTTGATATTATGCCGCACCTCCTTCTTGCGGGTGAGGATGCGGGAACGCTTACAAAAGAGGGCGCTTTGATGCTTGACCCGACTGGTGACTTAAAGCCGGGAATCAAAATGTGTCCTCCCGAGGGTGACGCAGGTACGGGAATGGTTGCCACAAATTCCGTCGCACGACGCACATGCAATGTTTCTGCGGGCACAAGCTGTTTTGCAATGGTAGTCCTCGAAAAGGATTTAAACAGGCTTCACCGCGAAATAGATATGGTTACGACACCCGACGGACTTCCCGTTGCAATGGTTCACTGCAACAATTGCACGTCGGATCTCAATGCGTGGGTAAAGCTTTTTGAAGAAAATTTGAAGCTTTTTGGTGTTGACGTTGACAAAAATACGATTTATGAAAAGCTTTATACATATGCGATGCAGGGAGACAAGGATTGCGGCGGACTTATGAGCTTCCCTTATTTTTCGGGAGAACATGTGACACATATGGACTCAGGCATGCCGATGTTCTTAAGAAGGCCGGATGCCTCATTCAATCTTGCAAATTTTATGAGAACACATCTCATATCTTCGCTCGGTGTGCTTAAACTGGGCATGGATATACTCACAAACGAAGAAAACGTAAAAGTGGATTCGGTTATGGGACATGGCGGACTCTTTAAGACAAAGGGTGTCGGTCAAAAGATACTTGCGGCACTCATGAATTCTCCGGTTACCTGTATGGAAACCGCCGGTGAAGGCGGTGCCTGGGGCGCGGCTCTTCTTGCGGCATTTGTGGACATGGGCGCGGGGCTTACACTTCCGGAATTCCTAAATCAAAAGGTATTTAAGGATGTTAAGGAAGTTACTCTTATGCCGGATCCGGATGACATTTTGGGTGTAAACAGGTTTATGGAGGAATACAAAAACCTTCTTCCCGCGGAACGCACGGCTACAGCACAGGGGAAGTAGGACGAATCCGAATCTTTAAGTAAATTACGGCAAGTGTTGCATGAGTAAAGTGCGGCAAAAAAACACACAGGTAATGTATGGCAAGTGTTGTTTGATTAATTTTGTGCAAGTGCCGTATAAATAAAGAAAAGAGAGAAAATTATGCTTGAAGAATTAAAGCAAATCGTATACGAACAGAATATGGAACTTCCCCGTCACGGACTTGTGACATATACATGGGGAAACGTAAGCGGAATCGATCGTGCGACGGGGCTTGTGGTAATTAAGCCGAGCGGTGTCGATTATGACAAAATGAAAGCAGACGATATGGTTGTTGTGGATCTTAACGGAAATATCGTAGAAGGTATACTTCGCCCCTCATCCGATACACCGACGCATATCGAGCTTTACAAAGCTTTTCCGAAAATAGGCGGTGTTGTTCATACCCATTCGTCATGGGCAACAAGTTGGGCCGAGGCAGCACGCGGAATTCCCTGTTACGGAACAACTCATGCGGATTATTTTTACGGAACGATTCCATGTGTCAGAAATCTCACAAGGGAAGAAATAGAAGAAGCATACGAGAAAAATACCGGTGTTTCGATTGTTGAAGAATTTAATGGGAAAAATCCCATGTACTGTCCCGGATGCGTTTGTGCAAATCACGGACCTTTCACATGGGGAAAAGATCCCAAAGAAGCCGTTCACAATGCCGTTGTTCTTGAAGAGGTGGCAAAGATGGCGGCGCGTGCGGAACGCCTGAACCCCAATATAAAGGAAACGCCGCAGGCTATGCAGGACAAGCATTTTAGCCGCAAGCACGGTCCGAATGCATATTATGGGCAAAAGGGGAACTGATTGTAGGGACATTTTTTTGAGGGGAAATCAAAAAAATAGGGAGTATTTTTAAGTGAAAAACGGACTTACAAAGAGAAAAACGTTTTGGATGGGCTTTGTGACAATATTTATGATGATTTTGTCATGGTGCCTGATATGCCAGCGAAGCGTAAAAAAACTCGATGAGACAATTATATATAATGACGGCTGGACGCTTTCCATTAACGGCGAAATAACCGAAAAAGCGGATATAAGCAAGATTACGTTTGAGACTAATGCAGGTGACGAGATTATTTTGTCCCATGAAATTTCGGATGAAGTGGGTACGGGATATACGGCTATTCTGCGCACGTTTCTTGCAAGCGTTGTGGCATATGTCGACGATGAAAAAATTTATGATTACGCGTCCGAAAAGATAAATACAAAACAGTTTATCGGAAGTGCGGCTCATTTTATTTCGATACCCGAGAAAAGTGCCGGAAAAACGCTCACAATTCATGTAATAATTCACGAAGATGATGCAATGACCGACATAAAGCCCGTGAGATTCGAAAAAACGGGCGAGGCGATCAGAAATTTTGCATATACCTATGCGGCAATAATGTATATAAACTGCTTCATAATCATATTCGGACTTGTGCTTGTTGCGGCGGGATTTCTTATAACTCATTCAACCGATTCCTCGGTATATCTTACGCTTACGGGCGGATTCGTATTTTTGATCGGAGTTTGGTCAAATTGCCAAAGCCGAGTATACGAAATCATTTTTACAAATTATACGGAGCACTCGGTTATCGAATATCTTACGCTTTACTGTGCCGGATTTGTATTCCTTATGTTTATTCTGAAGCTCCGCGGAAAACGCAGCGAAAAGAAATATTATCTTATGTGTGCGGCGGTTGCGACGATCGGAATCTTTATTGTTGTTTCGTCTGTGCTTCATTTTACGAATGTGGCACATTTTTCGCAAACACTTATGATATTTCACTTACTTACGGCGTTGGGGCTTGCCGTTATGCTTTATGCGGGACTTTGGAAATTTAAGTCCAAAACGGCATCCGACAGGTTTATAAATGTGGCTCTCATGGTTTTGAGCATGTCATGCGTGTTTGATCTTTTGAGATTCAATATGCAAAAGATTTTCTTTCCGGGGCAGGATACGATGCTTGAAATAAGCTTTATTCCGATCGGCGTGATTTTGTTCCTTGTTTATGCGATTGCGGGATATGTAAGTTCACTTTATGACAAGATTATTTCAAACGTCGAAAAAGAAACGCTCACACGCCTTGCCTATCACGATAATCTTACGGGACTTTATAACAGAGCAAAAATGCAGGAGATGTTTGATATTCTTGACCGTGATATGAGTCCGATTGCAATAGTAAGTTACGACGTAAACGGTTTAAAATATGTAAATGACAGCTTCGGACATGATGCGGGAGATATGCTTCTTACAACGGTTTCGTCGTCGATAGAGGCGTGCTTTAACGAAATCGGCACAAGCTTCAGACTCAGCGGTGACGAATTTATGACAATAGTAAATTCGGATGAGATTACGGTTGCGGCTGAGGCAATAAACAAATTTGAACATCTGATCGAAGAAAAATCAAAGGAGCTACCTTACATAGTATCCGTTTCGTACGGAATTTCGTTCAGACATTTGGGTGATACGCGTACAACGCACGAGATTTACAAGGAAGCCGACGAAAAAATGTACAAGATGAAAATGAAGAGTGAATTCTCAAGACATGCGATAGAAGAGCATCTTGCACGGATTTCTGCGGAAAAGTCGGGAACATGAAGTTTATTTGATTTATGGAAGTATTAAGAAAACCCGCTGCAGCTTTTATATCTGCAGACGCAAGTAGATTTAAGGGTTCATTGATAATCAAATTTAAAAAAGCACGAATTTTCGAATTCGTGCTTTTTGTTTTGCGATATTTTGGAATAAGCGATATTTTGAATAAGCGATATTTTGAATAAGCGATATTTTAAATAAGCGATATTTTAAATAAGCGATATTTTGAATAAGCGATATTTTGGAATAAGCAGTATTTAGTTAAGTCGTGTTTATTAAGGCATATCCGGCTTAAGTTATTTTTAACATCGTTTTTAAATATTGCCCCGTATAGGATTTTGGGATGCATGCCACTTCTTCGGGAGTGCCTGTTGCCACAACCGTTCCGCCCCTGTCACCGCCTTCCGGTCCCATATCGATGATGTAATCGGCGCATTTTATGACATCAAGGTTGTGCTCGATTACGATTACGCTGTTTCCCGCCGACTGAAGGCGGCGCAAAATGTCTATGAGCTTTTTTACGTCGTCAAAATGAAGTCCTGTTGTTGGTTCGTCAAGGATATAAATGGTTTTTCCCGTTGATTTTCGCGAAAGCTCCGTTGCAAGCTTTATACGCTGCGCTTCTCCGCCCGAAAGGTCGGTTGACGGATGACCGAGCTCGATATAAGAGAGCCCGACGTCGTTCATTGTTTCGATTTTTCGCTTTATCTGCGGTACGTTTTCAAAGAATTTTACGGCGTCGGCGACGGTCATGTTAAGGACATCGGATATCGATTTATCCTTATATTTTACGTCAAGCGTTTCTCTGTTGTATCTCTTTCCGCCGCATACTTCGCAAGGCACATAAACATCCGGCAAAAAGTTCATTTCTATTTTTATTATTCCGTCACCGCCGCAGGCTTCGCATCTTCCGCCTTTTACGTTAAACGAAAAGCGTCCCTTTTGAAAGCCGTGCTCCTTGGCATCCTTTGTATTTGCAAACAGGTCTCTTATCATGTCAAATACGCCCGTATATGTGGCGGGATTTGAGCGTGGAGTGCGCCCGATGGGCGACTGGTCAATATCCACCACCTTGTCAAGTGCTTCGTATCCCGATATGCTTTTACATTTCCCGGGGATCATATGCGCACGGTTTAATGTTTTTAAGAGGTGTTTTTTTAACACCTCGTTTATGAGAGAGCTTTTTCCCGAGCCCGAAACACCCGTAACGCATACAAACACGCCAAGAGGAATTTTTACGTCAACATTTTTTAAATTGTTTTCTGCGGCGCCTGTGATCGTGAGCCATCCGTCAGGCTTACATCTCTTAACAGGAATCTCGATTTTTTTGCGGCCTGTCAGGTAATCCGCTGTTATCGAATTTTTACAGCGCATGACTTCTGCGGGAGTTCCCGCGGCCACAATCTCTCCTCCGTTATTGCCTGCGCCCGGACCTATATCCACAAGGTAATCGGCGGCTCTCATTGTTTCTTCGTCGTGTTCAACTACGATAAGCGTGTTTCCGAGATCGCGAAGACGCATAAGGGATGACAAAAGCTTCCCGTTGTCTCGCTGGTGAAGTCCGATGCTGGGCTCGTCAAGAATATAGGTGACTCCCACAAGTCCCGAGCCTATTTGCGTGGCAAGACGGATACGCTGTGCTTCTCCGCCCGAAAGTGTGCCCGCACTTCTTGCAAGTGTGAGATAATCAAGCCCCACGTCATTCAAAAATTTAATGCGTCCTTTTATTTCCTTTAAGACGGCGGCCGCAATCTGCGCTTGCATGGGAGAAAGCATAAGCGTTTCAAAAAAGTCCGCCAAATCTCGTATCGGAATCCGTGTGACTTCCGAAATATTTTTGCCGCCGACCGTCACAGCAAGGACTTCCGGACGGAGCCTTTCGCCGTGACATACGGTACAGGGCGTTGTTGTCATGAATTCTTCAAATTCCGCCTTTATGGTTTCCGATGCCGTTTCACGATATTTTCGCTCTTCGTTTTTGATGAGTCCTTCAAAAACAACGGGATAAATACCCGTTCCCCTTTGTCCCGAATAGTGGACATCAACGGATTCGGTTGTACCATAAAAAAGCATGTTTTTTATTTTTTCGGGAAGCTTCCCAAAAGGCGTATCAAGCGAAAAATTAAAGTGTTTTGCGAGTGCCGTGAGAAGCGCACCCGAAAAGCTCTTCGGATCTTTTGACGATTGCCATCCGAGTGCGGCTATGGCGCCTTCCGAAATGCTCAAATTTTCGTCCGGAACAATAAGAGACGGCGAAAATTCCATTTTGATTCCTATTCCGTTGCAATTCGGACATGCGCCGTACGGATTGTTAAACGAAAACGATCTGGGTTCAAGCTCGGGTAAACTTATTCCGCAATCGGGACAGGCAAAATTTTCGGAAAAAATCTTTACGTTTCCGTCCATAAGGTCGCACGCAACTATGCCCTCCGACAGGGAAAGCGCCGTTTCAAGTGAGTCCGAAATGCGTTTTTCGATGCCGTCTTTTACAATGAGGCGGTCGATTACTATTTCTATGGTATGCTTTATGTTTTTTTCGAGTTTTATTTCATCCGCAAGTTCGTGAAGCTCACCGTCTATTTTTGCCCTTACATATCCCTGTTTTTTGGCATTTTCAAGGATTTTTGCATGCTCGCCTTTTCGTCCCCTCACAACGGGAGCCAAAATCTGAAAGCGTGTGCCTTGGTCCCACTTCATTATTTCGTCCGTCATCTGGTCGACGGTTTGCCGGTTTATTTCTTTGCCGCAAACGGGACAATGGGGAATGCCCACGCGGGCATAAAGAAGTCTTAAATAATCATAAATTTCCGTGACGGTGCCGACCGTGGAACGGGGATTTCGGTTGGTGGATTTTTGGTCGATCGAAATGGCGGGAGAGAGTCCCGATATGCTTTCGACATTCGGCTTTTCCATTTGCCCGAGGAATTGTCTTGCATAGGACGAGAGCGACTCCATGTACCGCCTCTGTCCTTCCGCATAAATCGTGTTGAACGCGAGTGAGCTTTTGCCGGAGCCCGAAAGTCCCGTAAAAACGATAAATTTGTCGCGCGGGAGATCTAAGTCTACCTTCTTTAAATTGTGCTCGGCGGCACCTCTTATTTTTATATAATTTTTTGCTTCTTCAAACATAATTGCCTCAATCTTTTTTAATCAAGATGTTTTCTTGCTTCCGCAATTTTATCGCGAAGCTCCGCCGCAAGTTCAAAATTAAGTTCGCATGCGGCGGCACGCATTTTTTTGGTGAGTGTGTCGATGAGCGATTTAAGTTCTGCTTGCGACATCGATTCAAAGTCTTTTTCAAGTTTTTTCGCGTTTTTTTCCGCTTTCTTGGAAATCACTATCAAATCGTGAACGGCTTTTTTTACTGATGTTGGAGTAATTCCGTGTTCCTTATTGTAATCATCCTGAATTTTACGGCGGCGTTCGGTTTCGGTTACCGCATTTTTTATTGAATCCGTAATGACGTCGGCATACATTATAACATGCCCGTCAACATTTCTTGCGGCACGTCCGATTGTCTGAATAAGAGAGGTTTCGGAGCGCAAAAAGCCTTCCTTGTCGGCGTCCAGTATCGCAACAAGCGAAACCTCAGGGATGTCGAGACCTTCCCTGAGCAAATTTATTCCCACAAGGACGTCAAACACGTCAAGACGCATGTCGCGGATTATTTCGGATCTTTCGAGCGTATCTATGTCGGAGTGAAGGTATCTGACGCGTATTCCTATTTCCTTTAGGTAATCGGTGAGGCTTTCCGCCATTCTCTTTGTGAGCGTTGTGACCAAAACCTTTTCTTTTTTTTCGATTGTTTTTTTGATTTCGGATACAAGATCGTCGATTTGTCCCGTTGTTTTGCGGACGGATATTTTGGGATCCAATAATCCCGTCGGGCGGATTATTTGCTCCGCACGCATGAGCTCGTGTGCGGCTTCGTATTTTGAAGGCGTTGCCGAAACAAACATCATGCGGCTGATGTGGCTTTCAAATTCGGCAAAATCAAGCGGCCTGTTGTCTTTTGCCGACGGAAGACGGAATCCGTAATCGACAAGTGTCTGCTTGCGGGACAGATTTCCGTTAAACATTCCTCCGATTTGCGGAATTGTCATGTGCGACTCGTCAACGATAATGAGAAAATCGTCCGGGAAAAAGTCGAGGAGCGTATAGGGCGGTTCACCGGGCTTAAGCCCCGAGAGCTGCCTCGTGTAATTTTCGATCCCCGAGCAAAAACCCGTTTCACGAAGCATTTCTATGTCATACATGGTACGTTCTTCGATGCGCTGTGCTTCTATGAGCTTTCCTTCTGATTTAAATTCCTTTATTCTTTCTTCAAGCTCTTCTTTGATTTCGGTAACCGCTTTTTCTATTCGTTCTTTTTCAACAACATAGTGTGAGGCGGGGTAGACCGCGGCGTGTGAAAGCGTGTTTTTGACCGTGCCTGTCAGAACGTCAAATTCTGAAATTCTGTCGATTTCGTCTCCGAAAAGTTCAACACGGAGCGCAGTATCCGAGTGCGATACCGGAAAAATTTCGACAACGTCACCGCGTACCCTGAACATTCCGCGTTTAAAATCGATGTTGTTGCGCACATATTGCATCTCTGTGAGGCTTTTTATTATTGTGTCGCGTGATATTTCCATGTTTTCGCGGAGAACCAAGTGCATTTTATCGTATTCGTCCGGACTTCCGAGCCCGTATATGCATGATACCGAGGCAACAACGATCACGTCTTTTCTTGTGAGAAGCGAATCGGTTGCGGAGTGGCGGAGCTTATCTATTTCGTCGTTGATTGCGGAGTCTTTTTCTATGTAGCTGTCGGTTGAAGGAATGTATGCTTCGGGCTGGTAATAGTCATAATAGGATACAAAATATTCAACGGCATTTTCAGGGAAAAAGTCTTTCATTTCCGAATAAAGCTGCGCCGCAAGTGTTTTGTTGTGGGCAATGATGAGTGTCGGAAGATTCAGTTCCTGTATGACATTTGCCATTGTGAATGTTTTGCCGGATCCCGTAACGCCGAGCAGGGTCTCAAACTGATTGCCTGCCTTAAAGCCGTTTACAAGCTTCTTTATTGCTTCCGGCTGGTCGCCCGTCGGTGAAAATTCGGAGTGAAGTTTGAATTCCATTATTGACGCTCCCTGATGTATATGTTTATGTATATGTGTATGTATATGTATATGTATATGTGTCTGTGCTTTTAATGTGAATGGCATATGCCGTTCACAAGTGTTTGTCTGCTTGCCGCAGCCGGGCGGCTTGCTTTAGGATTTGCGAGCAAAGCTTGAATTAAAACATATGTATAATTTATATATGTAAGCAGCAAAGAGACTTAGGAATATCATTTACTGTATAAAAATTTATTTTAACATATCTGCGTCTTACGGTCAAAAATATACATATGACGGCTTAAAAATGTTTCAAAAAGGAAATCTAAGCTGTTTAAAAAATGATATATATAAGCCGTCTCATAAGAATAATTAACTTTTTGTTTGTTGAGTAATCCTGTGAAAAGTGGTAAACTGTTCAAGCTTAAAAAACATACTGTTTCAACAAAACATATGGGTAAAGCAAAACATACTGTTTCAACAAAGTATACGGAGGAACATATGACACAGGAAAAAATACTTGTCCTTGACTTCGGCGGACAATACAATCAGCTTGTGGCAAGGCGCGTGCGCGAATGCAACGTCTATTGCGAGATAGCTTCCTACAAAACACCGATTGAAAAAATAAAAGAAATGAATCTTAAGGGAATCATTCTTACGGGCGGCCCGAACAGCTGCTATGAGGAAGGTGCTCCCGGATATTCCAAAGAGTTGTTTGAACTTGATATTCCCGTGCTCGGACTTTGCTACGGTGCCCAGCTTATGCATCATGTGCTCGGCGGCAAGGTGGAAAGAGCCGAAAAACGCGAATACGGAAAAACTCTTGTGACCATTGACGGCGGAACGGAAGAAGGCGCGCTTTTTTATGGCGTTCCCGCAGAAACAACCGTTTGGATGAGTCATTTTGATTATATATCAAAGCTTGCTCCGGGCTTTAGGGTGCTTGCGCATACGGCGGATTGCCCTGTTGCGGCAGCGGGATGCGACAAAAAAAAGCTTTATGCGATTCAGTTCCATCCTGAAGTGCTCCATACCGAAAAGGGTAAGGAGATTTTGTTTAATTTTGTAAGAAAAATATGCGGATGCGGGGGCGACTGGAGAATGGATTCCTTTGTTACCTCATCCATAGAAGAAATAAGGAAGAAGGTCGGAAACGGCAAAGTCCTTCTTGCGCTTTCGGGCGGAGTGGATTCGTCTGTTGCCGCGGGACTTTTGTCGAGAGCGATAGGCAAGCAGCTTACATGTGTATTTGTCGATCACGGTCTCCTTCGCAAAAACGAGGGTGATGAGGTTGAAGGAGTATTCGGCAAAAACGGTGAGTTTGACTTAAATTTTATTCGTGTGAATGCGCAGGAGAGATATTACAACAAGCTTTCCGGTGTCACCGAGCCCGAAAGAAAAAGAAAGATAATCGGTGAAGAATTTATCCGTGTGTTTGAGGAAGAAGCAAAAAAGATAGGCGCGGTTGATTTTCTTGCACAGGGCACGATTTATCCGGATGTTGTTGAATCGGGACTCGGCGGTGAATCGGCTGTTATAAAATCTCACCACAACGTGGGCGGACTTCCGGATTATGTTGATTTTAAGGAAATAATCGAGCCTCTTCGCAATCTTTTTAAGGATGAGGTGAGAAAAGTGGGTCTTGAGCTCGGACTTCCGGAATATCTTGTATTTCGCCAGCCGTTCCCGGGACCGGGACTCGGAATAAGAATAATCGGTGAAGTGAATTCAGAAAAGGTGAGAATCGTTCAGGATGCCGATTATATTTATCGTGACGAAGTGGATAAGGCGGTTGCGGAATATAAGGAAATACATAACGCAGAAGCACCCAAGTGGCTTCCGAATCAGTATTTTGCGGCGCTTACCAATGTTCGTTCCGTCGGCGTTATGGGAGACGAAAGAACATACGATTATGCCGTTGTTCTCCGCGCAGTGAACACGATTGACTTTATGACTGCGGAGGCTGCGGAAATTCCCTTTAATGTGCTCCAAAAGGTAATGAGCAGAATAATAAACGAAGTCCGTGGCGTAAATCGCGTATTCTATGATTTAACGAGCAAACCACCCGGCACGATAGAGCTTGAGTAAGTTATTTTCGTCCATATATTCCATATTTTCTAAATTATAATGAGTTTAATCAGCCAGTCTTTATGATTGGCTGGTTTTTCTCTTTTATGAAAAGAAAATAGCGACATTTTATAGATGATTACAAAATGTCGGTATAAATGTCGGTTTATATTGCTGCGATGTCGAAACTGTGATATTGTAAAAAAATAAAAGGAGTTGAGGCGAATGAAATATATAGAGTCAGAAGTATTGGAATTAAAAACAAAATTTTCAGATACTATTTGCAAAGACTTGGTTGCTTTTTTGAATACTAATGGTGGTGATTTGATTATAGGTGTGGATGATAACGGAAACGTTGTCGGGGTTAATAGTATTGATGAAACCTCTAAAAAGCTTTCCGATATTATAACAGATCAAATTGAGCCGAATCCACAAAATCTTATTACATCAGAAATCTGTTACGCCGATGGAAAAACAATGTTGGTCGTGCATGTAAAAAAAGGTGTGCGACCAATATATTGCCAAAAGAAATATGGATTTTCCTCTACAGGCTGCGTCATGAGAATCGGAACGACGTGTAAAAATATGACACAGGAAGAAATAAAAATACGTTACGAAAAAAATTTCATTGACTCAGATCGTATGCTTGTTACTCCGGCAAGATATGGTCCTATATCATTTAAAACGTTAAAAATCTATTATGCAGAGAAAGGATATCATTTAGATGATGCATCCTTTGAGGCTAATTTGAATTTGAGAACACCAGACGGAGAATATAATCAACTTGCGGAATTACTTTCAGATAAAAATATGATTCCGCTTGTGGTTGTTAAATTTCAGGGTCTAGATAAAACTGCAGTCTCTGAGAAAAATGATTATGGTGGTCAATGCTTGTTATTTAGTTATGAGCAGATGAAAAATCGATTAATTGCAGAAAATGTGTGCGTATCAGACACTACGGTAAGGCCTAGAAAAGACCGATATCTTTTTGATTTTGATTGTGTGAATGAGGCTGTTATAAATGCGCTTGTTCACAATGATTGGAATATTTCACAGCCATTAGTTTCGTTGTATCAAGATCGTATAGAAATATTTTCACATGGTGGGCTGCCAAAGGGACAGACACAGGAGATGTTTTTTCGTGGAATTAGCAGGCCAAGAAATGATATGCTTATGAGAATATTTATGAATATGAATCTTACAGAACATACAGGCCACGGGATACCAACTATATTAGCAAGATATGGCAAGAGTGCTTTTGAAATAGAAGACTCCTATATATTGATTACAATTCCCTATGACAGTGCTGTTTTAGAAGAATTAAGTGGGAAATATAATGTCGGTTTAAATGTCGGTACAAATGTCGGTTTAAATGTAACAGAAAAGAAAGTGCTGGAGATTTTACTTAGCAATCCGGATGAAACCGCAGAGAACATCGCCACAAGCATTGGTGTGACAAAACGGACGATAGAGCGAAATTTAAAAAAGTTACAGGAAAAGGGATTTTTGGTTCGAAGCGGATCAAGGAAGACTGGAAAGTGGATTGTAATTAAGTAATACGATGTATTGAGAGATGACAAGGAGA
>CAVJHK010000006.1:0-9637 GCA_963649295.1 Lachnospiraceae bacterium
TGTCGGGGTGTTGTCCATGAGCCCCATATTGAGTACGTTTACGTTGATGCCGTGTCGTATCTGATTGTCGGTGTTATGATTCCGCTCCTGAACGGAAAACGCGGCAGCGGAAAAGGAATGGAATTCAGAACAAACTTCGGAGAACTTAACAGCTTTGTTTTGGATTCCTTACGCGGACTTGATGAGACAATTCAATACGGGCAGGGCAAAATAAGAAAAGAACAGATGACAAAGCGTTCCGAAAGCCTTGCGGGAATTGCGGGGGCGTTAAGCAAAGCGGAAGGTGCACAGCGCTCTTTTACGAATATGGTTATTTTGCTTTCGTCATTCGGAATGCTTGCACTTGCAATTTTCTTGTACTCAAAAGGCAAGATTGGATTTGACGGAGTATTAACCTGCACTGTTTCAATGATGGGCTCTTTTGGACCCACAGTGGCACTCTCAAATCTTTCAAACAATCTGAATCAGACGCTTGCGAGCGGAGAACGTGTACTTTCACTTTTGGAGGAGACGCCGCTTGTGGAGGAAATTCAGGATGATGCGGATATATTTAAAGCAGCGGGCACAGAACATGAATTTGAGGGAGCAGAGGCCAAAAATGTAACATTTTCTTATAAGACAACCGGTTTATGCGGAAACGGAACAAACAATGTGACTCTCGAAAATGAGATTATTTTGGATAACTGTTCGGTGAAATTTGAGCCCGGTAAAATCACGGGTATTCATGGTGCGAGCGGTTAGGGAAAATCGACACTCTTAAAACTGATTATGCGGTTTTGGGATGTGCAAAACGGAAGCATATCGGTAGACGGTAACGATGTGACAAAGATTGGGACTTCGCGCTTAAGAGATACGGAAAGCTATGTTACACAGGAAACGCATCTTTTTCATGATTCGATTGCAAACAATATTGCGATTGCAAGAATCGGCGCAGCCAAAGAAGAAATTGAGGAAGCTGCAAAAAAAGCGTCTGTTCATGATTTTATTATGTCGCTTCCGAAAGGATATGATACGGAAGTCGGAGAACTTGGGGATACTTTGTCGGGCGGTGAAAAACAAAGAATCGGAATCGCAAGAGCATTTCTTCATGATTCTCCGCTCATACTGCTTGACGAACCAACATCAAACCTTGACTCTTTAAATGAAGGGGTTATCTTAAAATCTTTGAAGGAATCGACTTGTAAAAAAACGATTGTCCTGGTGTCCCATAGGGCATCCACAATGAATGTGACGGATGCGGTATATGAAATGAAGGGCGGCAGGGCTTCGTAACGGTAGAGATGAAGAAAAACGCCGGATTAAACCGTTCCGGCGTTTATTTTTTTGCAAATGGAAAACAGTTGCGGCATTTTTGGTTCACGGCTATAATCATATGAGAAATTATGAAAGCGGGAAAAACAAATTTTGGGTAGAGATATGAATATTTGGAAAAATTATTTCGGTGACGACCTTGGCGCACACGAAGAAGAAAAAGTAAAAACAGAACGGAAAAAAGTCCGGCCCTTTAAACACGAAAAGAGCGATATATACCAATACTTTGACCCTGAAGTAATGACAAGGGAAATTATCTTTTATGAGGATGATGTGAATAAAGCGCGTGAGCTTGTTACGACAGGTGAAGTCAAGCTGACTGATGTGCATTTCGGATATCCGAATCTGGTTGGCGATACGGAAATGATGGGGCAGGCCTACGGAGAAACGGCCAAAGGCACACTTTATATAAATTTTTCGAAGGACAGAATTGAGCAGGCAACGTGCTATGTGAGAGATTGCCGTTCAGTGACTTATTACGGATCGAGCAGATATTATTCGGAGAACGGTATAAGTCTTTGTGTGCATGAAATCGCACTTTTATTTTTGCTTTCCGAATATTTAAAAAAGGAAAATTACGGAGACGCAACCGACAGTTATGCAAACGAGATGCTTTACGGCTTTCGCAAAAAGAGAAGCGGAAAAGTCTTCTCTGATTCCGAAAATACGGATACTGATGCAAAAAAAGCTTTGGGATTAACAACAAAGGTTTCTCTTGAGCCGTTTTTGGAGCAGGAATATGATGAACTTAAAGTTGGCTTTAAAATAGTAACAGATAAGAGTTTTGCTCTTCAAAAAATGGAAAATTTTATTTTTACCGTCGAAAACGGGGAAACATGGAAGCTTGGGACAAAGTCGTTTATTAATTTTGCGCTTGCGGAATTTACGGAGATATCAAAGACATATTACGATTTTATAAAGAATATCGTTTTAAAAGAATACAGAAAGAACGAACATGACAAAAATATATTAAGAAACGGCTACAGGTATTATGAGCCGTCGGTTATAAAAGACAGAATTCCCCTTTACGGAGACCGTATCGATACATTTTTTGATTTGATGAACGGCAAATCGGTTCCTGTTACGATCAAAAAAAATTATTCCGGTAATATTAAGACGGTTTGGAAGTTTTTGGTCGGAAATCCCAAGATCGATTTAAAAATTACGTCCGATAAGGACACAAATAATGTTTTTCACGGAATTAAGATTACGGGAAACGTTCCGAAATTTATCGAAGGCTTACGGTACAAATATTTTGTGGATGATTTTTTATTTTACCGTGTGGATGCGGAAGGACTCGAAGAAATTGCGCCTTTGTTCAAAAAGCAGGAAGAGGGAAAAGTGTCACTTAAAATCGGAAGAAGGTATCTTTCCGAATTTTATTATCGTGTGCTTCCCATTATAAAAAAGCATGTGAATGTGACGGAGGAACATTCCGAAATCATACATGAATATCTGCCGCCCGAGGCGGAATTCAATTTTATGCTTGATGCTGAAGGAGGAATCGTTTATTGTACGGCGGAAGCGTTTTACGGTGAAAAAAAATTTAATCTGACAGACAGAACTGTGAAAGACCAAAAACGTGAGACATTTCGTGACGGCGAACTTGAATATAATGTTGTTGATGTGATTCATGAATATTTTGCGGCGGTTGATTATGAGGCGGGCACTTTTGTTTCGGACAACGATTCCGATCACGTTTACAATATATTAAAAGACGGTGTGTCAAGATTATTGCAGATAGGTACTGTCAGCACAACGGACAGCTTCAAAAGACTGAGCGCCAAAAAATCATTAAAAATCAATATAGGAGTTTCGTTGGAGAGCGGTCTTTTGAATCTTGAGGTGGGTTCAACGGATTTTACGCAGGAAGAGCTTCTTGAGATTCTTGCAAGTTATAAGAAAAAGAAAAAATATCATGTTTTGAAAAGCGGTTCATATGTCGATCTTGAAAACGAAAGCTTAAATGAGCTTAAGGAATTGATTGACGCAATGCAGATAAGCCCAAAGGAATTTGTAAAGGGCAAAATGACGAAACCGCTTTACAGAGCGCTTTACCTTGACAAAATGCTTGAAAAAGGGGAAAGCATCTATTCGGAGCGTGATGTAAAATTTAAGCAGCTCGTGAAAAACTTTAAAACGGTGGAAGATTCCGATTTTGAAGTGCCGCAGAGCCTCAAAAATGTACTCAGAAAATATCAGGAATACGGATACAGGTGGCTTTCAACGCTCTCTGCCTGCGGCTTTGGCGGAATTCTTGCGGATGACATGGGACTCGGAAAAACATTGCAGGTGATTACTTTCCTCCTGACGCATCAGAAGAAGGACAAAAGGAACAACAAGATTCCGAGTCTGATTGTTACACCGGCGTCGCTTTGCTACAACTGGAAGGAGGAATTTGCGCATTTTGCGCCGGCGATAAAGGTATGTCTTGTTACCGGCACTGCGGAAGAAAGAAAAATTTTGCTTGAGGCGGAGACGGCAGCGGACGTTTTTGTGACTTCATACGATCTTTTGAAACGTGACATCGATTTGTATGAAGAAAAGCAATTTTTTGCGGAGGTAATCGACGAAGCCCAATATATCAAAAATCATACAACGGCAGCGGCAAAATCCGTAAAGCTTATTTCGGCAAAGGTTAAATTTGCTTTGACGGGAACGCCGATTGAAAACAGACTGAGCGAGCTCTGGAGTATTTTTGACTATCTGATGCCGGGATTTTTGTATACCTATGACACTTTTAAAAAGGAAATCGAAACACCCGTTGCAAAATATGAAGACAAGGATGCGACGGAAAAATTAAAGAAAATGGTTTCGCCGTTTATTTTAAGACGCCTTAAAAACGATGTCCTAAAAGATTTGCCCGATAAGCTTGAAGAAAATTATTATGCGGTAATGAGTGATAAGCAGCAGAAGCTTTATGACGGACAGGTTGTAAAGATGAAGAAGGAGCTTTCGGGAGTTTCTGAAGACAATTTCAAAAAGAATAAGCTTTTGGTGCTCGCGGAACTCACACGTATACGCCAGATTTGCTGTGATCCCGGATTATTGTTTGAAAATTATACGGGAGAATCGGCAAAGAGGGAGGTTTGCCTGCAATTAATCGAAAATGCGATTGCGGGCGATCACAAAATTCTTTTGTTTTCGTGCTTTACTTCGATGCTTGCGATACTTGAGCATGATCTTACGGAAAAGGACATAAGTTATTATAAGATAACGGGTGAAACTCCGAAGGAAAAAAGAATCGAGTATGTGAACAGCTTTAATACGGATAACGTCCCTGTGTTTCTTATTTCGCTGAAGGCCGGAGGTACGGGACTTAATCTAACCGGAGCCGATATCGTGATTCATTACGATCCTTGGTGGAATGTTGCCGCACAAAATCAGGCAACCGACCGCGCGCACCGCATAGGTCAGACAAAAACTGTTTCCGTATACAGGCTTATTGTAAAAAATTCAATTGAGGAAAAGATTTTAAAAATGCAGGATGACAAAAAGAATCTTGCGGATGCCGTATTGAACGGCGAAGGCGCAAATTTTATGGATATGACGAAGGAAGATTTGCTTTCGCTTATCGGATAAGGAGGACAGGAATATGCTGAGACTGCGGCCCTATCGTGAATCGGATGCAAAAACGATAATTTCGTGGATTAAGGACGAAAGAGAATTTTATAGGTGGAGTGCGGGGAGAATGGGAGAGTATCCTATTACGCCCGAAAAATTTAAGGAAATATCGGAGCTCATGGCCTTTGTTGCAATTGATGACGATGTGCCCGTCGGATTTTTTACGATGAGAATGCCGGAGAACGATTTTAGTGAACTCAGGTTTGGCTTCGTGATTGTGGATGCGGCAAAAAGAGGACATTCCTACGGAAAAGAGATGCTGAAATCGGGACTCAAATACGCAAAGGAAATCTTTTTTGCAAATACAGTGTCGATATGTGTTTTTGAAAACAATATGCCGGCATTAAATTGCTACCTCTCTTTGGGATTTGAACGTGTTTCTAAAGAAGAACCGGAAAAATATATTTTTCTCGGTGAACAATGGGATTGTGTTAAACTTAAAAAAAGCTTATAGCTGCAAAGCAACAGATTATTTAGTTGCTCTGTAACTCTTTTATCGGGGTGATGACATGAAAAATAACATTAAATCAAATACAAAAATATATAATCTTGTATTGTCGGCAATGTTTTTGGGAATAGGGATAATTTTGCCTTTTTTTACGGGGCAAATACCGAGTATCGGAAAAATGCTTCTTCCGATGCACATTCCTGTCCTTCTTTGCGGACTTATCTGCGGCCCTGAGTATGGGCTTATTGTCGGATTTGTTTTGCCTCTCGTCCGTTCTCTTTGGCTCGGAATGCCGGGCCTTTATCCGACGGCAGTCGCAATGGCATTTGAAATGGCCGCATACGGATTTGTTGCGGGCTTATTGTATTCACGAAGCAAATACAGATGCATATGGGCACTGTACAAGGCACTTATTCCCGCAATGTTAATCGGACGTATTGTGTGGGGAGCGGTAAGTGCCGTATTAATCGGATTTTCCGGCAGTTCATTTACATTTAAGGCGTTTATTGCGGGAGCGATTTTAAACTGCATTCCGGGAATAATATTGCAGCTTATCCTGGTGCCTCTCGTAATGATCATGTTAAAGCGGACACGTCTTGTGAAATAGGGAAAATATGGTTAAAGCGGATAAAACTTGTGAAACATGAAAATATGGTTAAAGCGGATAAATTTTTTGAAACGGGGAAAATATGCCTGAAAATAATTATGATAATCTTTTAAAACAAATAAAGGAGCTGCTTAACCAAAAGGAATGTATAACGGTTGCAATCGACGGACGGTGCGGCGCAGGTAAAAGTACGCTTGCGGAAAGGTTGGCCCATGATACTTCAGGAACCGTATTTCATATGGACGACTTTTATCTGCGGCCGGAGCAAAGGACAAAAGAACGCTTTAAGACGCCCGGCGGCAATGTGGATTACGAAAGGTTTGAGAGTGAAGTGTTAAAAAGGCTTTCTGACAGCGAAGAAATCACATATCGCCCTTTTTCCTGTTCCGAAATGAAGGAGGGCGCACCCGTAACGGTCAAATTGTCGCGGCTTATTATTGTTGAGGGAAGCTATTCCTGCCATCCGAAGCTTTGGGGTTATTATGACCTACGCGTGTTTGTCACAATTGATTACGAAACACAACTAAAACGTATCGAAAAACGCAACGGACAGGAAATGCTTAAAAATTTTATAAATCGCTGGATCCCTTTGGAAGAAATGTATTTTAAGGCATATGATATCGAAAAAAGGTGCGATGTCAGAATTGGGGAAAAAACTGAAAAGGTGATCTAACATTCGCCTGCGTTATAAACAAAATGCCATATAAGCCGGGATGCAAAGAATTCCGTTTTCTTTTTTTGTCAGATTTCTCGGATGAATCACAATTGCTTCGCCGATTCGTTCTTTATACTTCTCCGTAAACATATTAAGTGACCTTGTTTGATATCTTTTGCCGGATTTTACTTCTATGGGAAATATTTTGCCTGCAACCTTGTTATTATCGGAAATGATGAAGTCTATTTCCATATCATTTCGGTGAAGCTCTTCCGAATAATGAGTATAAAAATATAATTTGTGCCCGTTGGAAACCAAGGCTTGGGCAATGGCATTTTCATAAAACATTCCGTTATTGATTTCCAAATTGCCCAAAATAATCTTATTATAAAGGCTATCCGCAAATTTGTTTTCGTCAAAAACATGGCTCACCAAAAGACCGGTATCACCCATATAGCATTTTATATATGTTCTGTCTTCGTTTAATGACAATCCGATGTTTGGGTCGTTGCATAAAAAGCATTCATTGGTAATTTGAGAATCGGACAGCCAGAAAAAAGTATCCTCGTAATTTTCATATCGGCTGTTTTTGCTTATTTTTTTAAAAACAACTCTTTTTTCATGAGTTGACAAAAAGCCGGGTATTTGATCGAATATAGCAAGTACTTTGCTTCTGTATGCGGATTTTATTTTCATAATATCGCTGCGGTATAATGCCAAAATGTCTTTTTTTTCAATATCGGCTTTTGCAAATGACTTATTGTTTGAGATAAATGCGATAATGCTTTGCGGCATTCCGCCCACCAAAATATATTGCCGAAACAATAACATCGCTTTTTCGTGTAATTGTGCCGGTAAAGGTTTTGATTCCGTATAAAATTTTCTGATTATATCAGCCAGTGGCTTTTCGCCGAGAGCCCATAAAAATTCTTCAAAGTCCAGAGGATACATTTTTAAGTGCCGTTCCTCCGACGGGATCAATATATTTTTCACATTTTCGTGAACGGATATAAGCGATCCGGTTTCAAGATAATCAAATCTTCCGTCTTTAATCAAATATTTAATTGCTTCTCTCGCTTTTGGGCAAAATTGTATTTCGTCAAATATGATCAGGGATTTTCTTTTTTTGAGAGTTACTCCGTATTCGGCTGAAAGGAGCATAAATAACGTATCGATGTCATTTATATAATTTTCAAAAAAACTTTTGACGTTATTTGAGGCAACAGAAAAATCTATAAGCATATATGAATCGTATTCTTTTTTTGCAAAAGTTTCGGCAATTGTTGATTTCCCTATACGGCGGGCACCTTCTATCAATATTGCTTTTTTGCCGTCGGTTTCTGTTTTCCATTCTAACAATTTTGTATAAATTTTTCGTTCAAAAATCATTTTTACCTCTGTATTCAAAAACTGTTTTTGACTGAAATGACATTATGCGTACCTTTGATTTTGTTTAAAAATACGCTGTACGCAGTTTTAAACTCTTGAAAAAATACGCTACACGCAATTTTAATTTCTTGAAAAAAATACGCTACACGCAATTTTATTTTATCTTATTTTTGCACTGTGCGCAAGTTTTGAAATGATTTTTTTATTGCATAACAAAACCGGATGTGAAAAATATCTTTTACCGATATTCATAAATTATTGTATAATGTTGGCAACAACAATTTTTAAAAGAAAAGGAACAAAAATATGAAATTTGTAATTCAGCGTGTACAACACGCATCGGTGACAGTCACCGGTGAAACGATCGGAAAAATCGGAAAAGGCTTTGTGGTTTTTATCGGAGTTGCGGAAAGCGACACAACGGCTGTTGCCGATAAAATGGTAAAAAAGCTCATAGGACTCAGAATTTTTGAAGACGAAAACGGAAAAACAAACCTTGCGTTAAAAGACGTGGGCGGAGAATTATTGCTTATTTCGCAATTTACACTTTATGCGGACTGCAAAAACGGAAATCGGCCTTCCTTTACGAAAGCGGGAAATCCTGAGCTTGCCGACAAGTTGTATGAATATATAATCGGATTGTGCAAAAGAGAAATACCGTCTGTTGAAAAAGGTTCATTCGGCGCCGACATGAAGGTTGAACTGCTAAACGACGGACCGTTTACAATTGTGATGGATTCGGATGAAATAATTAAGTAGACGGGGAGAAACCTGCATATTTTTTCGATGCATTTATATTGAAGCTATGTTATAATACAGCACAGATATTTCCAAAATGTTGATGAGCGGACGTTTTTGCTTTCCAAAATGTTGATGAGCGGACATTTTTGCTTTCTGAAATGTTGATAAAGCAAAATGGGTGAATTTGATATAAGAGGTGTAAAATGCTGAAAAGAAAAGCAATGGCTACTTTAAAAGAATGGATTTTGACAAAAAACAAAAAATGTCTGATTGTAAGCGGGGCCAGACAAACGGGGAAAACGTATGCGATTCGCCAATTTGCAAAAGAAAATTTTGACGAGCTTGTTGAAATAAATTTTAAAGAAACTCCTTCGGCAAAAGAAATTTTTTTGGGTGATATTACGGTTGATTATATGATTTCGGGGTTAAGATTTCGTTTTCCCGACAAAAAAATTTTACCGAAGAAAACATTGATTTTTTTGGATGAAATTCAGGAATGCGGTGAAGCGATTACATCACTTAAATTCTGGGCCGAAGACAATAATTATGATGTTGTTGCATCGGGGTCGCTTCTCGGAATAGATTATAACCGTGCTTCATCTTATCCTGTCGGATACGTTGATTATCTTAAAATGTACGGACTTGATTTTGAAGAATTTCTTTGGGGAATAGGAATTTCGGAAGAATTAATCGAAACATTGAGAAGTTTTTATGTCTTACAAAAAAAGGTTCCGAATGCGATTCATTTGCAAATGATGAGTTATTTCAGAAGCTATATTGCGATAGGCGGAATGCCGGAGGTTGTTCAGGAATATATAAATACAAAGGATGTGTAATAGTGGCATCAAAGTTAAAAACGGTT
>CAVJHK010000006.1:9647-25704 GCA_963649295.1 Lachnospiraceae bacterium
ATCAATATGATATAGCACATTATGCAACGGCGGAAGAAAAGATTAAAGCGGAAAAATGTTATTTTTCGTTGGCAAAGCAGCTTCTTGACAAAGAAAATCATAAATTTCAATATAAGGAAGTTGAGCAAGGCGGGCGGGCACAAAAGTTTTATTCGAGTATTGACTGGCTGCTTAGGGCAGACATTGTATATTTGAGCCGCCTTGTGTCAAAAACGGAATTTGATCTTGCCGACTATGCAAGGGAGGATTTTTTTAGGGCTTACACAACGGACCTGTCACTTTTGATTGCAATGAAAGATTTTTCGTTAAAACAATATATTACAGAAAATACTCTTACGGGAAATTCAAAGGGCGGGATATATGAATGTGCGATTGCGGATGCACTTTATAAAAAAGGATATCGTCTTTATTTCTATAAAAATGAGAAAACAAAGTGCGAAATCGATATAATCATACAAAAAGACGGAGTACCTGTTCCGATAGAGGTAAAAGCAGGAAATACACGTGCAATGTCTTTAAAAAAATTTATGGAAGAGAATAAAAACGTTCCGCTCGGTTATAAATTTGCCAATGAGAATATCGGAGTCTCTGATGAGAAAATCGTGACTATGCCGTTATATATGGTTATGTTTCTCTGACGAAAGCAAATTAACTGCACCGAAAATTATAAAAAAATAAAGGCAATCACTGCTTTTGTTGTAAAAATAAAAAAATGTGAAATAATCTGTAAAAAATCTTGACACAATATATATATATAATTGTATATACGAAATGCATACGATTCTGCATATCGTATATTTTTTTTCTGCATGGGGGTGAGAAAAAGTATGCGTTTTATCATTGGTTTCGAAGATGGACGATTTTTTGCTTCAGATATTTTTTTTGACAAAATCAATGTGGTGAGCGCCTTTTTTTTGGAACGTGGCGGATAGGAAGAAAAGTCGGGGAATGAGACATTTGCAACAATAAATTTTCTCGATTTATGGGAGGTTTGGAATGAAGTATTGTACACATTGCGGAACTGAAATACTCGATGAAGCGGTTATTTGTGTTAAATGCGGATGCAGAGCGGAGCATGAAAAAGCTGCTCTTGTTCCTGTACAGGAAAATGATACGCTGGATATTATTATAAAAATATTTTTGATTATTGGTTGTATCTCACAGGGGTGGATGTTGATTCCCTTGGCTTGGTGCATACCTATTACCGTATCAATTTTTCATGCTATGCGCGATAAGCGCCCTATAGGTACCGGGATAAAGGTTTGTGCGTTGATATTTGTTAATTTGGTTGCAGGAATCTGCTTATTGTGCAAAGCGGATAAAGATAATATTTAATGGAGGTAAATATTGTGAAGTATTGTTCTAAATGCGGTAATGAAGTTCTTGATGAAGCTGTTGTTTGTCCGAAGTGTGGGTGCAGTATAAATGCTCAGTCTGCCGTTGGCAGTGTTCCTGTCGGACAGCTTAAAACAAATCGAAGCCTTTTGAAACTTATTCTTTTGTCAGCGATTACTTTCGGCATATACGGATTGGTTGTAATGTCTGCTGTCAGTACCGACATTAATACCATAGCCGGTAGGTATGACGGAAAAAAGACTATGCATTATTGCTTGGTTGTATTTATATTTACGGGTTTATCTTTTGGCATCGTTCCGCTTGTATGGAATCACAGAATTTCTGCAAGAATCGGTAATGAACTGACGCGCAGAAGTATTTCTTATAATTTTAATGCAAGTACATTTTGGTTATGGGGGATTCTTGGCGCATGCATTTTTGTAGGCCCACTTGTTTATACTCATAAAATGTTAAAAGCAATGAATCTTCTTGCAGAAAATTATAATATTAACGGTTAATTTTTTTTCGGATACAAAAAAAGATAAAATCCGGTATTAAGCGGTTACAGAAAATATAACAGCTCAGAAAACGGCTTGCTTGGGACGGTTTCTGAGCTTTTTTTATACAAAAAGTATTTAAGCAAAGTCTAAAATTTTGTTCGCTTAAAACACAAAATTTTGTTCACTTAAAACACAAAATTCCGTTCACGTAGAACTTAAAATTTTATAAGATAAAAATTGCAATTACGGAGACCTTTTTGTATACTTCTTTTCAGTTGACAAATGCGTCTTAAACAAACTGCGAATGCATTTTTTGAGTCGCATTTAACCCTATGCGAAGGAATATCTGAATTTAAAGGAGAAAAAATGAACACGAGAAATGACATTTTACGGCTTATCGAGGATGAGGACGTTGAATTTATACGTCTTCAGTTTACCGACATATGGGGGAATTTAAAGAATATAGCCGTTACGCCTGGCGAAATGATAAGGGCTATCGACAACAAATTCCCGATTGATTCTTCGGCACTTTTTGACAAAAAAACAAAATCCGATACGGAAATGTTTCTTGAACCGGATCTCGATTCGTTTGTCATTCTTCCCTGGAGGCCGCAGCAGGGAAAAGTGGGCAAAATGACCTGCGATGTGCGGGATTCGGCCGGAAATTATGTTAAAATTTCGCCGCGTGCGATTTTAAAAGGTGTTATTGATGACGCGTTTAATCTCGGGTACAGCTTTAAGGTAAATCCCGAGTGCGAATTCTTTCTTTTTAATACCGACGAAAACGGAATGCCTACCGTAAATTCGCCTGAAAAAGCGGGATATCTTGATGTGGGACCTGTTGATTTCGGTGAAAACTGCAGACGCGACATGGTTTTGAACCTGGAGGATATGGGATTTGAAATAGAATCCTCTTATCACGAAAACGCTCCCGCACAGCATGAGATAGATTTTGGCGCGGAAGAGCCCTTAAAATGCGCCGACGATATAATGACGTTTCGTTTTGCCGTACGTTCGATAGCAAAGCGTTTCGGGCTTTATGCGACATTTCTTCCGAAGCCGAAGACTTGGGCGGCGGGCTCGGGAATGAACTTAAATTTTATGGTATATAAGGACGGAAAAAACATTTTTTCGGAAGGAGACGAAGGAAAATATTTCTTATCCGGAATTATTAATCATGCGCCCGGAATGTGTGCCGTTACAAATCCTATTGTGAATTCATATAAAAGAATTATCGGAAATTTTAAAGGAAACGAAAGCCTTGCGGTAATCCGTGAAAATTTCGGAGAAACGAGGCTTAAGGTGAAATTCCCCGATTCCGCATCAAATCCTTATCTTGTGATTGCGCTTCTGATAAAAGCGGGACTTGACGGAATCAAAAATAAAACGATTGTAAAAGAAAACGCGGAACTTCCGCAGAATCTCGACAATGCCTTAAAAAGTATGGAAGGCGATAAGCTTGCCATAGAAACACTTGGCGAAGAGTTCACAAAAAATTATATATATTCCAAGAAAATCGAATGGACGGAATATATGACAGAGGTGTCCGACTGGGAAATCGAAAAGTACCTTATTAAGATGTAGGAGGCCGTATGGGAAGCATTTTGATTGCTATGCCCAAATATGTTGACTCGGAACATATTAAAGAGCTTCTTGCAAGCCGCGGCAGAATAAGTGACTTTGAGATTTGCCGTACGGCGTCCGAAGTATTGCAAATCTCAAATGCGAGAGATTACGGAGTCGTAATTTGCACAAAGGACTTTAAGGATATGAGTGCGGCGGAGCTTGCGGAATATTTGCCGGAATATTTTGGGATGATAATCTTAACAAAGGATCCGGCGCTTGATTTATATTCCGAAAAGACGATGAAGCTTATGATGCCGTTTAAACCTATGGAGCTTGTTTCGACGGTTGAGATGCTGAATATGCAATTTGCGCGCCAAATAAAGAAATCCTCCGCTATCCCCGGACACAGAAATATATTGCGTGAAAAAGCAATAAGTGAGGCAAAAGCCGTGCTTATGGACAGAAACGGAATGACCGAGCCCGAGGCTTACAGATATATTCAAAAGTGCAGTATGGATACGGGACGCAGCATGGCAGAATCGGCTCAGATGATTTTGATACTTAATGAATAAGAGATAATTTTGAAAATTGAATTTGCAAAAAAACAATAAATATAAAAAACGGGGCAAAATGCCTTGTTTTTTTTAACGGGGCAAAAAATTCTGTTATGATAAAAAATAAAAAATTTTGAAAGTATGATTGCTGAGCCTGATCTTACAGGTTTGTAAAAATACCGCCTATAATCATTTCCTTTTTTTGATTGTAAGTTTTGATTTTGAGTGATATATTTATTTGTGCGGGCAGAATTGCATAAGGTGTTTATGTTTATGCTTTTTGCACTTTGCAAACAAATTTTAAGGAGGAACTTTTATATGGCAAACAGAGTTGTACTTAACACGGTTTCTTATCACGGAAAGGGTGCGATTGGGGAAATCGCGGGCATTGCAGAGAGAGAAGGCTTTAAGAAGGTTTTTGTATGTTCGGACGCAGACCTTGTTAAATTTGGAGTAACAAAGAAGGTTACGGATTTGCTTGACGCGGCAAAGATTTCTTATGTGCTTTATTCGGACATCAAGCCCAATCCCACAATCGAGAATGTTCAAAACGGCGTAAAGGCTTTTAAGGACGCAAATGCCGATTCAATTATTACAATCGGCGGCGGTTCTTCGATGGATACCGCAAAGGCAATAGGAATTATTATCACAAATCCGGAATTTGCCGATGTTCGTTCACTTGAAGGAGTTGCTCCCACAAAGAATCATGCGGTTAAGACGATTGCCGTTCCCACAACCGCAGGTACGGCAGCGGAAGTTACAATAAATTATGTTATTACGGATGTAGAAAAGGTAAGAAAATTTGTATGTGTTGACGAACATGATATTCCCGCATATGCAATTATCGATCCCGATATGATGTCGTCGATGCCCAAAGGACTTACGGCTTCAACGGGTATGGATGCTCTTACGCATGCAATCGAAGGATATACAACGCGCGCAGCCTGGGAGCTTACGGATATGTTCCACTATGAAGCAATCAAGCTTATTTCAGAAAATCTTCGTGCGGCAGTAGCAAACGATCCTAAGGGACGTGAAGGAATGGCACTTGGTCAGTATATTGCCGGAATGGGATTCTCGAATGTCGGTCTCGGAATCGACCATGCGATGGCACATACGCTTTCGGCTCATTATGACACGCCTCACGGTGTCGCATGCGCAATGTTCCTTCCTATTTCCATGGAATTCAACAAGGAATATACGGGCGAGAGACTTCGTGAAGTTGCAAGAGCCATGGGTGTTAAGGGCGTAGACGATATGTCGCAGGATGAATACAGACAGGCTGCAATCGATGCCGTTAAGAAGCTTTCAAAGGATGTCGGAATTCCGGAAACTCTTGACAAGATCAAGGAAGAAGAACTTGACTGCCTTGCTACGGACGCATTAAACGATGCATGTTATCCCGGCAATCCCCGCCCCGCAACAAAGGAACAGGTAATAGAAATGTTCCGTATGCTGATGGTAAAATAAGGGAAAACATAAACAATCAGAACAAAATTTAAAATTAAAATTCCGTTATACCTGCAGCTTTTGAGGTTAGCGGAATTTTTTTGTTCAAAATTTTTGTTGACAAGTTTCATAAATTGATATATATTCCTAATTGATAATAAATATCAATAAGAAGTGAGACATATGACCAGAAACACAATTCAAAAAAAACTTGTCAAAGATGCCGTTTTTGAGCTTAAAAGCCATGTTACGGCGGAAGAAGTATATGAGCACATAAAAATTAAATATCCGTCAATCGGCAAAGGTACGGTATACAGGGATTTGAATTCGCTTGTGGATTCCGGTGAAATCAGGCGCGTTGAAGTGCCTGGCGGTGCGGAACATTTTGATTTTACATTGAGTCCCCATTATCATGTTCTTTGCGTGAAATGCGGGAATGTATCCGATGTTGATATGGATGTGCTCACAAACCTTGAATATAAAATCAAAGACACGCACGGAATGACTTTCTTAAGCTATGATATTTTGTTTAAGGGAATTTGCAAAAATTGTAAAATATGATACAGGGTGAGCGGTAAAAACATGAATAAAGAGCTGTTTTCCGAAAAAAATACGGGAGTTTTATGCGTGGCGCGTGATTTTACGGCAATCCGTGTATCAAAAATAACATCATATAATAAAAAAGGAGACCAAAATTATGGCAGCAAACAAGTACCAAGGAACAGAAACGGAAAAGAACCTTCAGGCGGCATTTGCCGGCGAATCACAGGCTCGCAACAAATATACATATTTTGCGTCGGTTGCAAAAAAGGAAGGTTACGAGCAAATGGCGGCATTGTTTTTGAAAACAGCCGACAACGAAAAAGAGCATGCAAAGATGTGGTTTAAGGAGCTCGCAGGTATCGGAGACACAAAAGAAAATCTGAAAGCGGCGGCAGAGGGTGAAAATTATGAATGGACGGATATGTATGAGAATTTTGCGATAACCGCAGAAAAAGAAGGCTTTAAGGCGCTTGCCGCAAAGTTTCGTGCGGTAGGTGCAATAGAAAAGCAACATGAGGAAAGATATCGCGCTTTGCTCAACAATATAGAAACTGCGTCGGTATTTGAAAAAAGTGAAGTAAAGGTGTGGGAATGCCGCAACTGCGGACATATCGTTGTGGGAACAAGCGCGCCTAACGCGTGCCCCGTATGCGCACATCCGCAAAGCTTTTTTGAAATAAGCGAAAAGAATTATTGATCATATTCATCATAATCGCTTTTGATCTTCAGACGGTTTAAGGCTCGCATAAGATGAGCTTTTGCGGCAATATAGTCCGTCCCGCTTTGCTTTTGCATTATTTCCTCGCGCGCTGTGTCAAGTGCACGCAGCGCGCGGTTTTTGTCTATTTCTTCGGGAGTTTCGATTGATTCCACAAGCAAAAGTACCGAATTTTTTTCGACCTTAACAATGCCGCCGGAAACAGCGGCTTTTTTTTGTGCTTCTCCGGGAAGCGTATATTTGATTGCACCGGGAACAACAGCGCTTAAAATATTCATGTGATTTGCCTGTATTCCGTATTGGCCGAGTACAGTCGGCACAATTATCGATTCGCACGGACCCTCATAAAACACACGGTCGGCTGCGAGTATATGTACATCAAAAACGTTCATAAAATAAAATCCCCGAATGTATTTTTTATGCCTCTTCTTTTAATTTTTCGGTTTTTTTGATCACATCGTCAATTGTTCCGACATTGTAAAAGGCAGCCTCCGGGAAGTCATCGTAATTTCCCGAAAGAATTTCCTTAAAGCCTCTTATTGTTTCTTTTAACGGCACATAAACGCCCGGAATTCCGGTGAATTTTTCCGCTACAAAGGTCGGCTGCGCAAGAAAACGCTGAATTTTGCGCGCGCGGTTTACAACGAGCTTATCGTTGTCGCTTATTTCGTCGATACCGAGAATTGCGATGATGTCCTGAAGCTTGTTGTATTGTTCAAGTATTTCCTGCACCGCACGTGCCGTTTTATAGTGCTCTTTACCCACAATGTCGGGCTCAAGGATACGTGACGACGAGGACAAAGGATCGACTGCGGGGTAGATTCCCTGTTCGGCGATACGGCGGCTTAAAACTGTTGTCGCATCAAGGTGCGAGAATGTTGTTGAGGGAGCGGGATCCGTTAAGTCGTCCGCGGGCACATAAACCGCCTGGATTGATGTGACGGAACCTTTTTTTGTTGATGTGATACGTTCCTGCAATGCTCCCATTTCGGCGGCAAGTGTCGGCTGATAGCCGACTGCGGAAGGCATTCTGCCGAGCAGTGTCGAAACTTCACTTCCCGCCTGTACAAAACGGAATATGTTGTCTATAAAAAGAAGGACGTCCTTATGTTCTTCGTCACGGAAGTATTCTGCCATTGTAAGTCCCGAAAGAGCAACTCTCATACGTACGCCGGGAGACTCGTTCATTTGGCCGAATACAAGTGCGGTTTTGTCCGAAACTCCGCTTTCGCGCATTTCGTTCCACAAATCGTTTCCTTCACGGCTTCTTTCGCCGACGCCCGTAAAAATGGAATATCCGCCGTGCTCCGAGCCTATGTTTCTTATAAGCTCCTGAATAAGTACGGTTTTGCCGACGCCTGCACCGCCGAAGAGACCGATTTTTCCGCCCTTCGGATAAGGCTCCAAAAGGTCGATTACCTTTATTCCGGTTTCAAGTACGCTTGTTGCGGGACGCTGATCCTTAAAAGGCGGAGCGGGACGGTGAATTTCAAGTCTTTTTTCGGTATCGGGGATTTTTTCTCCGCCGTCGATCGGTTCGCCGAGCACGTTAAACATTCTCCCAAGTGTGCATCTGCCGACGGGAACTCTAATTCCCGTGCCGTGCGCTCTTACTTCCATGTTCCGGCACAGATTTTCGCTTTCGGCAAGCATTATGCACCTTACGGTGTCGCCTCCCACGTGCTGCTGAACTTCCATAATACGTTCTTTGCCGCGCACGGTGACGCTTAGGGCTTCTTTTATTTTCGGAAGATGCCCGGATTCAAACACAACGTCGACAACGGGCCCCGATATTTCAGCTATTCTTCCTATGTTCATTTTTTTGCTTCTCCTTAATACGCTTTCTCTTTTGAGCCTTTGCACCGGAGGTGACTTCGGTTATTTCCTGCGTAATTGCCGCCTGGCGCACAAGATTATATTCGAGGTTTAAAGCGTTAAGTAATTTTTCTGCATTGTCGTTTGCGGCTTTCATTGCTGTCATTCGTGCGTTTTGTTCGCTGCAAAAGCTGTCAACCAAAGCACTGTAAATAAATCCCGACAAATATCCCGGAATAACGTTTTTTAAAAGTGTTTCCGCATTCGGCTGAAACTCAAAATCCGTATTTGCGGGTATATCCGTGTCGGTATATTCAAATTGTTTTTTTCTGATGGGAAGGAGTCTTGTTGATATTGCCTCTTCCATAATACCGTTTTTCAAATCGGTATAAATCATATATATTCTGTCTGCCGCACCCGTATCAAAAAGATTAAGCAAAACCGTGGCTATTTCTCTTGCACGCTGCATCGTCGGATTTTTGGCGGTATAAAGAAACGTTTTGTCCATATGAATGTGGTGCTGAAGACAAAATTGGCGTCCGTATTCGCCCACAACAAACAATTTTGACGATTTGTGGCGGGACATGAGCGCTTCGGCTTCTTTTATGACATTTTGATTATAGGCACCCGCAAGCCCCTTGTCTGCCGTAATCACGAGAATTGCGGAGCGTTTTGAGTTTTCTGACTGCCTGTCAGTGCTTTCAAAATAAACGCTCTCGACATTCTGCGCAGTTTTAAAAATACGCTTTATTTCTCCCTGCAATGCGTTGAAATAAGGTCTTGTTTTGTCAAGCTCGCTTTTTGCCTTTCTCATCTTTGTGGATGAGATCAGATACATCGCATTGGTGATTTTTTGCGTGTTTTTTACACTCTCGATTCTTTTTTTGATTTCTTTTGTGTTTGACATCGGATCACCTTATTCGTGTTCACGCGCTTTTTGGAGATTTAAAAATTCCTTTGACAAATCGATTATTTCCTGCTTCATTTCATCGGTGAGAACGCCTTGAGCATCAATCTTTTGGCAAAGCGCCGGAGATTTGTTTTCGATATAACAGGTGAGACTATGCTTAAAACGTGTCATTTGCTCCTGCAACATGTTGAGCATTATGTGAGACAATGCCGCAACAAGTATTATTACTTGCTCATGCTGGCGCAAGGGATGATATTGTTCCTGTTTTAGGAGCTCCATAAGACTTTTGCCGTAAAGGAGCTGCTTTTTTGTAATATCGTCAAGGTCGCTTGAAAATTGTGTAAATACTTCCATTTCGCGATATTGCGCAAGATCGAGTCTGATTGCGCCGGTGGCTTTTTTGATTGCCTTTGTTTGGGCATCGCCGCCCACACGCGAAACGGATATACCGATATTGATTGCGGGACGCTGCCCGGCAAAAAAGAGATCACTTTCAAGGAAAATCTGTCC
Organism: Lachnospiraceae bacterium; assembly: GCA_963649295.1. Classification (GTDB taxonomy): domain Bacteria; phylum Bacillota; class Clostridia; order Lachnospirales; family Lachnospiraceae; genus RGIG3528. The sequence goes on from CAVJHK010000006.1 coordinate 19,548, forward strand.
GTCTGTGATCGAAATGATATTTGTCGGGATATATGCCGAAATATCGCCTGCCTTTGTTTCAACGATAGGAAGCGCGGTCATGCTTCCGCCGCCTCTTACATCCGAAAGATGAGCCGAACGCTCAAGGAGCCTTGAGTGCAAATAAAATACGTCTCCGGGATAAGCCTCGCGCCCGGGAGCGCGCTCAAGGAGCAGCGAGAGAGTGCGGTATGCAACGGCATGCTTTGACAAATCGTCATAAACAATCAATACGTCTTTGCCCTTGTTCATAAAGTATTCGCCGATTGCTGTGCCGGAATAGGGTGCAATATACTGCATGGGGGCGGAATCGGAGGCGGATGCGCAAAGAATTATTGTATAATTCATTGCTCCGTTTTTCTTTAAAGTTTCGGATATCTGGACAACAGAGCTCATTTTTTGCCCTATTGCGACATAAATGCATATTACGTTTTTGTTTTTTTGATTTAATATTGTGTCGATTGCGATTGCGGTCTTTCCGGTTTCTCTGTCGCCGATTATGAGCTCTCTTTGCCCACGGCCTATCGGAAACATTGAATCAATTGCGAGAATTCCGGTTTCAAGCGGAGTGTTTACGCTTTGACGGTCGATAATTCCGGGAGCGGGAGCTTCTATCGGATTGTAAGTGTCGGCGGCTATGGGTCCTTTTCCGTCAATCGGAGAACCGAGAGCGTCAACCACTCTGCCCACAAAGGCGCTTCCAACAGGAACACCTGCGGTGCGTCCTGTACGTTTTACGGGACTGCCTTCATAAATTTCTCTGTCGTCACCGAAAAGTACGCAGCCGACATAGTCTTTTTTTAAGTCCTGAACCATGCCTCGTATTCCGGATTCAAAGAGAAGAATTTCGCCGTATGTTGCGTCTTCAAGCCCGCTGACCGTTGCGATACCGTCGCCGACCGTAAGCACTGCACCCGTTTCTTCGGCAATTGCGCGCGGAGTCCATGTCGATACGGCGTCTTTGAGCAAGGGAATCACTTCTGCGGCATTGTTTCCGCCGATTTTCAAAAGATCGTCATGTAACTGCCTTATAAAGCCTTCCGAGTTCCAATTGTAGATATCAGAATCCACAACAAGTTTAAAGCCTTTTTTCTGCGATTCGTCGTATATCCATGTGAGAGGAATGTCTTCTTCGTATTTGTCCTTCAAAAACAAGCGGAACTTTTCATAATGAAGAGAATCGGGTTCTTTGATACTGTAGAGCTCGGCAGTAATTTTTTTCTTTTTATTTTTCAGCTCCATCTGCCGTACCTCCGTAAGCTGCATTCAAAAAGTCGTCATAAGAATTTTCAACCGAAGTCTGCGAGATTTTTTTGATTGCGGAAGCTGCCATTTCGGCGATTTCTTCCTGGGCGGATTGGATTATCTGATCGTGCTCGAGATTTGCCTGCAATTTTGCATTTGCAACGATTTTATCGGCTTTTTCGTGAGCATCCGCAAGGATCATATCCGCTTGTCTGCTCATATCTGCCTGTGCACTTTGCTTCATTTTTGTTATTTGGTCTTCGGCATCAAGAAGTTTTGCCTTGTAGTCATCACACAATTTGTCCGCTTCTGATTTCTTTTGTTCGGCTTCAGCATTTAAGCCTTTAAAATATTCTTCGCGTTTTTTTATGAAATCGCATACGGGTCTATATAAAAGCATATAAAGTCCTCCGCCGAGAATCACAAAATTGAGAGCGTGAAGAAGTATTTGCTGTATGTCGATGTTAAGCGGTATATTCATACCTTTGCCCCCTTATAGACTTATAAAACGAATATGATGAGAATTGCGACAATGAGCGCATAAATGATTGCCGTTTCGACAAACACAAGTCCGAGCATAAGGCTTGTTCTGATTTGACCTGCGGCTTCGGGCTGGCGTGAAATGCCTTCAACAGACTTTGCGATTGCGATGCCCATTGCGATTGCACCGGCACTTGCGGCAATTGCGATTGCAAGGCCTGCGGCCTGTGCTTTTGTGCCGGTGACGGAAGAATCCGATTCGGATTCGGTTTCTGCGGCCATGACCGTATTTTCTGCGGATTCGTCTGCGGCATAGGCTTTGGATGTGAATCCAAGGGTTACGATTAATGCAAATACGACAACAATAAATGTTTTGATAAGTTTTTTCATGATAATAACCTCCGTTTAAACAGCAGCTTTTTTGGCTTTTGCTATAATTTTGTTTGTTTTGCCGGGCTTGATTTTCTTTTGTTTTTTGTGCGATTCCGAAACCTCACCGTAGAAGAGGGCGGTAAGCATTGTGAGAACGTAGGCCTGGATGAGCGCATGTATAAGAGTGAAAAGAATTCCCACAATTACCGGAAGTACAAAACTTAAGCTCAAATAGTAATATACAAGCTCCGTGACCAGAAGACCGCTTAGCAGCGCTCCGAACAGCCTGAAACTCATCGATACGGGAAGCGAAAAATCTTTTAATGTATTAAGTACGCCTTTAAATCCGTTCCCCGTGATTCCGCCGGACATTATCACAAGATAAGACATGCATCCCATCGCAATTGCGGCATTTATGTCTGAGAGCGGGGCGGGAAGCGCAATCGAGTGACCGAGTGTTGTCACACCCTGAAGTCCCAATAGCTCAAACAAGGTACTTATAAATATGTAAGAGCCCGCCGCAAATATGTATGCACCGAGAAATTTGTTTTTGTGCGGGCTGTTGGACTCAGCCATATCTTTAAAAAGTCCGACGGCGGACTCGAGTATGGTTTGAAATTTCCCGGGGATGATTTTAAAATGCGGTATTACAAAAATCCTGATTAAAATTGCCGCTAAAAGCAATATTGCGGTAAGCGTAAATGCGGAAATAACAGAAGGATTTACGTCTTTTATTCCGAACAGGCTTATTTTGTTTGCTTCATGAAGTACGGCATCCTTCATCGCCTCTTTGATCGTTTCGCTTTTTTCTGCGTCCCGGCCGGTTAAGAAAATACCGATTAACAATAGGACGCATGTAAACAAAAGGACCGCAAGAGATATTATTTTTCTTTTTTTACTCATAAAAGGTCTTCTTCCTTTCATAAACATATCAAGTCTGATTATATCACAATTAAGAAATAAGTAAATAATTCCCAAAATAGGTAAGTTTTAAAAAAGTATAAAGTTTGTGGAAGGAGATTGGGATGGGACTTGGGGATAAATTTTATTTTTTTGTAAAACTTTTACGTTCATACAAAAAATGTTACGTTCATACAAAAGTTGTTGAAATGTGCCTGACATTATAGAACGGGAATACTAAATAAAAGCAGATGATGATTTGAGAGAGAAAGTGAACATTATGTGCAATTTAAGCGACGGACTTGAAGAAAGAATAACAAAACGTGTAACGGCTAAAGTAACGGCAAGGGTAACAGAAGACGTTACAAAAGAGGTAACGGCAAAGGTAACAAAAAGACGTTACAAAGAGCGTTACAAGGCAGATGGACCAAAAATATATTCCTGGCATGTATGAGAACGGATGCTCTTTGGATCAGATTGCGGCTGTTGCGGGAATGAATGTAAAAACCGTAAAGACGGTTATAAAAAATGCACAGCCGGTTTTGGCATAAGTTTAAATTGAGTCGGAGAAATCTTTGGCAAAAAATAAACAAAAAGAAGCATTGTGATATTCGCAGTGCTTCTTTTGTTATAACTTATCGTCGATTATAGGAAACGTTTCTTGTTTCCGTAATTATCTTTTATACGATTTTATATATTAACCCTAAAATTTATTAAGGACGAAGTCCCATACCACCCTCGAGTGTGATTGTTTCGCCGCTCATATATTTGAAGTCGGGGCTTGCAAGCTGTACGCAGACACGTCCGATTTCGGTTTCGACATTTCCGTAATGCTTCATGGGAGGCATCTTAACGTTTGCCTTGAATGCTTCGGGATATGCCTTTTCAAAGTTTTCAAGCTGTGCGGTCCATGCAAGAGGACATACAACGTTTACGTTGATTCCGTCTGCGCCCCACTCGGTTGCGGCAACTCTCGAAAGTCCGCGGATGCCTTCTTTTGCGGCGGCATATGCGCACTGACCGTAGTTTCCGAAGAGACCTGCGCCCGATGCAAAGTTGATAACGGAACCCTTTGTTTCCTTGAGGTAAGGATAGCAAGCCTTCATATAATAGAATGCAGCATAGAGACCGGAATAAAGCGCAAGGTTGAACTGATCTGTCGTATGATCGGCAAGTGTAACGCCGGAAGCCGAGGCTTGAGCATTGTTGATAAGAACGTCGATATGTCCGAAGGTGTCAATTGTCTGCTTAACAACGTTTGCAACCGTGGCTTCGTTGTCTGCGCCCGCATTTACGTCAGCCTGTATGGGGAGAACCCTGATGCCGTATTTCTTTTCAAGCTCCTCTTTTGCTTCGGTAAGCTTTGCTGTGTTACGTCCCGTGATAACGATGTTTGCGCCTTCCTTTGCATATGCGGTCGCAATACCGTATCCGATTGATCCGCAGCTACCGTCCGAAAGAACGGCTCTGCCTCCGCCTGTAATAATTACTGTTTTACCGGTTAAAAATCCCATTGTCGGATTCCTCCTTTATTTTACATTTGGTGTCGCCTTTTGTTTAAGTGCACGTCGGCGAACGTTTGTTAAAATTATAACACGTTAAAAAGAATAATCAAGCATGGCAAAAAAATTAATAATGATTTAATAATAATGATGTATGAGCAAAAAGCTTTTTGATATTAGTATTGTGTGGTATAATGAGAAAAAATCAGGAGGTACATATGGTCAAAATTTACAATTGTTTTCCGGGCGGAAAACACAAGGCACTTACGATGAGCTATGATGACGGCAAGGTTGAAGACAGAAGGCTTGTCGGGATATTTAATAAGCACGGCATCAGGGGGACGTTCAATATAAATTCCGGAATCGAGGGAGATCCGACAAGAATTCCGTTTGAGGAATTAAAGGAGCTTTATGCGGGACACGAGGTCGCAATACATACATTTAACCATCCCACGATTTCGCGTTGTCCGTCGGAGCTTGTCGTAAGCGAGGTAATGGAAGACAGAAAGAGGCTTGAGACGATTTTCGGATATCCGATTCACGGAATGGCATATCCCAACGGCTCGTATGACAGCCGTATCGTAAATATGCTTCCGGGGCTCGGAATTAAATATTCGCGTGTTGTCGAAACGACGGGCGGATTTGAAATTCCCGAAAACTTCCTCACATGGCACGGCACATGCCACCATAACGAAAATCTTATAGAAAAGGGAAAACAATTTATAGAATTTAACAAAATACAATATCTTTATCTTATGTATGTGTGGGGGCACAGCTTTGAATTCAGAACCCATGACAACTGGGAGATAATTGAGGAGTTCTGCGAAATGACAGGCAACCGTGACGATATCTGGTATGCAACAAACATTCAAATCGTAGATTATGTTGAAGCAATGAAACGTCTTGAGTATTCGGCAGATCTCTCAATGGTCTATAATCCGTCTGCGATGTCCGTTTGGATAAGCGTTGACGGAGAAGTGACGGAAATTAAAGGCGGAGAACTTAAAAATCTTGCAAAGTGATCATGAAAAAGTATATCTTATGAAAAGTTCTTCTTTGCTTCTTATTGAAAAAAAGTTGTCATTAAAGAAATGAACGATCCGGATTCCGGACCGTTCTTTTGTTTTCTTAGTCTAAATTTTACAGGTTAACGATTACTGCTTGATAAGTGTGAGTGCCGTTGAAACCGTTCCGTCATCGTTATAGGACGTGAGAACAAGGTTTCCGTCTGTAAAGGAAATCGTGTAAGAGGAATCGGTTGACGATGAAAAACCGAGAACGCTTACCGTTGTGGTGATTGTGAGATCGGTTCCCTCAAGCGTGTAAGTCATGTCGGATGTGTAACTTAAAGATGTGCCGACCTTTATCGAACCCGAACCGTCCTTGTTGAAGGTCATTGTTGTGTTCTTGTCTTCCGTTGCCCAGGTGCCGATGATCCTTGTGCTTTCCATGCAGCCTGCAAGGCAGAAAAGAGAAATTGCACAAATCAAGATGACTGAAATATACTTTTTCATATAAATCCTCCGTTTTGTGGCATATGCCATAATTTTGTCGTATCATAGTACAAAAAGGATATTGTGTCAATTATGATAAAAATATAAAATTATTAAGAATATGTAAAAGAAACGACGGGAAAATAC
>CAVJHK010000006.1:25714-27955 GCA_963649295.1 Lachnospiraceae bacterium
GAAAACTTCACGCAAACGGCAGAAAATAAAAAAAACGGCGGGAATCAGAGAAACAAAATAGGGAATCAGAGAAACGAAATAAGAAAAGAAAAAAAGACCTTAAGAAATGATTTGAGTACAGAGGCGCGTTGTCAAAAATCCTTTGAAGTATGTGAGAAACTGGCCCAATTAAACATAATTAAAAATGCATCGTGCATAATGGTCTACAATTGTATAGGATCGGAGCTTGATTTGTCTTTTCTTATCGATAACGGGATTATGCGTGGAAAAAAGACAGTGTATCCGGTATGTATAGATGAGTGTAATATGAAAGCATATGCGACGGCGGAAACGGAAATACGGACAGGGAGGACCGAAAAAAATAAAAAATCATGCGGAAACGGCATTACAAAAGGTATGCGTGTGGGAGCATACGGAATTGTTGAGCCGGACCCTGATATATCTGAGGAAACGGATCCCGAATTAATCGATGTCGTGATTTGCCCCGGGATTGCGTTTGACGATAAAGGAAACAGGCTCGGTTGGGGGAAGGGTTATTATGACAGATTCCTAAAAAAATGCAAAAATGCTTATGTTTTGATGGCGGCATTTGAAATTCAGCATGCGGCTTACATACCTTCGCATGAAAACGATGTGAAAATGCATATGGTTGTGACGGAAAAAGAAATATATGATTTTACGGGGGAATTTTGAGCCTTGTGAAGTATAAATGAAAACATGTGACATTTTTGCCGCATGGCTTATGATATGATTTAAGGGTCAAGAGATTCAGGTTTCGATGCGGATTTATTTGTAAAATATTTTGTGATATCGGCATCGCGATAGGATTTTTTGCGGATAAAAATTATTTGTAAAAGTATAAACAAAAACAAATTTTTATATGATGCCAAAGAATTTTGGGGATTTGAACCGTGAAAGGAGAAGAATATGAAGATACTTCATACGTCGGACTGGCACCTGGGACGTGCCGAAAACAATCTCGGGTTATATGAAGATCAAAGAGCGTTTATCGATGAGATAATCGATATTGCGTCGCGTGAAAACATTGATGTGGTCATAATTGCGGGAGACATCTACGACAGAAGCGTTGCCGAAGGAAAGGCAATAAAGCTTTACAGCTATGCGATGACAAAGCTTTGTCTTACGCTTCACAAAAAGGTAATTGTGATTGCGGGAAATCATGACAGTTCGGAAAGACTTGCGGACTGCAATCGTATTTTGGCGGAATCGGGGCTCTATATCGAGAGCGAGCTTCAAAGAAATCCGCATATTGTTTCGGTCGGCGATACGGATTTTTATCTTCTTCCTTATTTTGCGATTGATAAGGTGCGTTCTCTTTATCCCGAAAAAAAGGATGAAATAAAGACACTAACCGATGCATACCGTATTGTATGTGATGATTTGCGGGCTACGTTTGATCCTACAAAACGTCATATAGCAATCGCTCATGCCTTTGTTACGGGAGCGGTCACTTCAAAAAGCGACAGAGCGGCTGAAATTGCGGCCGTCGGGACGGCATCACAGGTTGAAGTGAGTGTGTTTCATGATTTTGATTATGTGGCTCTCGGCCATATTCACGGCCCTCAAAATATCGGTGCAAATGCGAGATATTCGGGTACTCCGATGGCTTTTTCGTTCGGACGCGAGGAACACCAGGAAAAAAGCGTAACCGTAATCGACACATCGAATATGAAAAGAGATGCGATTCTGCTTCATCCGCTTCACCGACGCACCACAATAGAAGGCACTTTCGCAGAAATTATGGATACGGAATATCAGGAAGAAATAAGGACGGGATTTACATGCATCAAAATCACGGACAAATATATCGGAATCGAAAATGCCGCATCGATAAAAGAAAAATTTCCGCTTGCTCTTTCGATTACGGGCAAAGAATTTGAAAGCGACTTAAGCTCAATCAAAATGTCGATCGAAGAATTTGAAGAATTGCAGCATGATCCGGAGGCGATTTTTAAAAGCTTCTGCATGGACGTTATGAATACCGAACCGCCCGAACATATCCTTGATTTTTTTAAGGATTGTGTTACGGAATGCGAGGAAGGAGGCTCTTTATGAGACCGATAAAACTTGTAATGCAGGCATTCGGACCTTATCCCGGAAGGGAAACAATCGACTTTGAAGAATTACAAAAGTCGGGAATTTTTCTTATAAAGGGACCGACGGGGAGCGGCAAAACAACTATTTTTGACGCAATATCGATGGCGCTTTACGGAAAAAGCA
>CAVJHK010000006.1:27965-31970 GCA_963649295.1 Lachnospiraceae bacterium
GACGATAAGAGCAAAATCGGACGAAACGATTTTTCGGCATGGAGATGCAATCTTGTAAAATGGGATACGGAAACAATCGTTGAATTTACTTTTGAGGCGCGTGACGGCATATATAAATTTGTTCGCCGCCTTATTCCAAAGAAAATAAACATAAATACCGAGCTTGCGGTATATAAAAAAGCTCCCGACGGGAATTTTGTCACAATCGGTCAGGAAAACATGACCATGGAAAAAATGGCAAAGAAGGCGGAGGAGCTTATCGGACTTGACGCAGGTCAGTTCCGCCGGGTTGTTCTTTTGCCGCAGGGAAAGTTTGAGGAATTTATTGAGGCGGAAACAAGCGAAAAGGAAGATATTTTAAAGCGCCTTTTTAATGCTGACGCATGGGGAAATTATGCGAGCCGGATGCAGATAAAGGTAAATGCACGCAAAAAAGAATTTGACGATATAAAAAACAAAATTAACAATGCCCTTTTTGAAGAGCATGTTAATGATATTTATGAGCTTGAGGCGGTTATTTTAAAAAAAGAGGCGGAGCTTGAGGCTGCCAAAAAGGAATATGAAGCATTCAATATAAAGGAAAAAACAGACCGGCTTGAAGCGGACAAAATTATTTTTCAAAAATTTGAACGTTTCGATAAGCTCCTTGATACAAAGAAAAGGCTTGATTTGGGATATCCTAAATATATCGAAGCAAAAGAAAATTTGAAATATGCGGAAATGGCGGAACTTGTACGCGAGCAGATCCGTGAAAAAGACAGAATCGAAAATGAATTAAAGTTTAAAAAGAATGAAGCGGAAATACTTGAACAAAAAACAGCAAAGCTCATTGAAGACGAAAACAAAGCACACGAAGCGCTTGACGAGCATAACAAAAAAACGGTTGTTAAGGAACAAAATGAGAAAATTACAATCCTTTCGTCAAAGCGCCCGGTATATGAAAATATCGATGCTCTAAGACGTGAATTTGACGATGCGGAGAGAATCGTAAAGGAAATTGAAAAATCATATGCTGTGGCATCGAGGGAATATGAAATAAGTGTCACGGCTACAAAAAATGCATATTTAAATTATACGAATGCGGAAAAAAATGCATCCGATACAAGAAACGCATATTATGCGGGAATTTATGGTGAAATTGCGGGAACGCTTAACAAAAACATGCCATGCCCCGTCTGCGGAAGCATTAATCACCCCGCACCCGCAAAGAAGTCGACCTGCGTTTCAAAATCCGATGTAGATAATGCGGAAGAAAAGCAAATTAGCGCAAAGAAACAATGGGAAAATGCGGAAAGCGCGCGGAAAAATGCTGAGGAATGCTTAAATTCCGTAAAATCCGAAAAGGAAGCACGGGAGCAGGCAAGGGTAGTTGCTGCAGAACACGTAAAATCGGCATCGGAAAGCATGACGGAAGGAATTCTTGATTTAAGGGATTTGGACAGGGCAATTAATGCATGCAATCGGTTAATCGATGAATTTAATGCGGAAACAAACATTCTTGAAAAAGAATACAATGCGGCTCATGTCACGCTTGAACGCCATAACGAAAAAATCAAAAATGCAAAAGCTGATATTGAGATTATCGTGAATAAGCAAAAAGAAGCAGTGAAAAATTTTGAAGAAGCCTTAAAGAAATCGGGATACGGGTCAGAAGAAGAAGCAAAAGAAAAAATGCTCGGTATTGAACAACAGCGTGAAATTCAAGGGCAGATCAGCAAATTTGAAACAATGCAAAAAACAAACAACGATGAAATTGCGGAAGCGGAATTTGAATTAAAGGATAAGATCCGTCCCGATGCAGGTATTTTTGCAAGTCGCCAAAAGGAAATAAATGATATTCGCGATCGTTTTACGGGACTGAAAGCGCAAAACGAAAATGATATTAAGCGCCTTACCGAAAAATGCGGGAGACTTAAAAAAGACAAGGCTTTTTATGACGCAAATATCGATGAAATGCTTGAAGAAGAAAAGTTCACCAAAATGATTGTGGGCTCAAGCGGAATCGGCTTGCAGCGTTATGTGCTCGGTATCATGTTTGACAGAATCATTTCGGAAGCAAACAAACTGCTTACCAAAATTCATGACGGGCGTTACAAGCTTTTCAGGTCAGACGACAAGGGCGTGGGAACAAAGAAGGGACTTGAGCTTGTTGTTCATGATGCATGCGCAAACAGCGAAAACGGTCAAAACAACAACGCAATGAGAAATGTGAGAAATTTATCAGGCGGTGAAAAATTCCTTGTGGCACTTACGCTCTCGATCGGAATGTCGGTTGTTGCACAATGCTCCGGACTTAAAATTGAGGCTCTCTTTATTGACGAAGGCTTTGGCACACTTGACGATGAATCAATTTCGGAAGCTATGGATGTGCTTGAAAGCGTAAAGCGCGGGCGCGGAATGATAGGAATAATAAGTCATGTAAAATTGCTTGAAAATAATATTCCGTGTCATGTGGAAGTAGTAAAAATTCCGTCAAAGGGAAGCCATATTGTACAATGAATTATTAAAAGGAAAACATATCGTGCAATAAATTACGAAAAAGATAAAAGCATTTGGTTATAGGGGCGGATGTTTTTATAAAGGGTGTTTTAGGGTATATAAAATCCGGATCGATCGGGGGCGGTCCGGATTTTTGTTTTTTACCGGGAAAGTTAATATCATTATTGCATAATTCATAAAAAAAGAATAAAATAATCACTTGGGACTATGGAACTATATTAAAAATAAACAATGTAAAAACATTTGAACTATGCGACATTATTTGAACAACGTAACATTATTGGCACAATGTGCGATTATTCACATAATACGGACGATATATGAATAAAAACAACGATTGCTTTTTAAGCGGGAAAATTTATGACGATTGGTTTTATGAACCACCTGTAATACCTGCTCATGATTCTCTTAAAAGCTACGATATAACTAAATACGGAATAAAATCCGACGGGAATATTTATACGGAACGATTTCAGACACTTATAGACACGGTATATGAATCGGGCGGCGGTATGATTGTTGTGCCGTGCGGTACATATATTACGGGCGCGCTTTTTTTTAGGGAAAAAGTAAATCTCTGTATCGAAAAGGGCGGAGAGATAATGGGAAGCGACGATATTTCAGATTATCCCGTTATCGAAACAAGGATTGAGGGGGAAACGTGCCTTTATTATTCGGCGCTCATAAATGCGGATAACATAAAAGGCTTTTCGATAAGCGGAGAGGGCATAATTAACGGAAACGGGATAAGAGCGTGGAGGGCGTTTTGGAACAGGCGAAAATGGAACCCCGCATGCCTAAATAAAGACGAACAAAGAGCAAGGCTTATATATATATCAAATTGTTCGGATGTGAATATAGACGGCGTTACACTTAAGGATTCGCAATTCTGGACATGTCATTTATATAAGTGCGATCATGTAAAAATTTTTAATTGCAGAATTATGTCGCCGGATTTTCCCATTAAAGCACCGAGCACCGATGCAATAGATATCGATGTATGCCATGATGTGCATATCAAAGACTGCTATATGTCGGTCAACGATGACGCTGTCGCATTAAAGGGCGGGAAAGGCTATGATGCGGATAAAGACGCACGTAACGGCAAAAATTACAATATTTTGATTGAAGATTCTGTATTTGAAAAATGCCACAGTGTTTTGACGTGCGGCTCTGAATCTATCAAAAATACGGACGTTACGGTGAGAAATATTAAGGCGCTCAAATGCAGAAATCTGCTTTGGCTAAAAATGCGCCCTGACACACCGCAGATATACAAAAATATTATGCTGCATGACATAGAGGCGTGCGTTCACAGCTTTTTGAATATAAATCCCTGGACGCAGTTTTTTTGCCTTCCCGAAAATGTTAAGCCAAAAAAATCGTATATTCAAAATATTATGATAAAAAATTGCAAGGCCGAAGCGGATGTTTTTTTTGATGTAAAAAAAGACGAGGAGCAATATGAAATAAAAGACTTGATAATGGAAAATCTTAACATAAAAG
>CAVJHK010000006.1:31980-48789 GCA_963649295.1 Lachnospiraceae bacterium
GCACAAACGGGCTTACTGAGGATTTTTGCGACTCAGTATTTGTTTCAAATGTCAATACGGAAATTTCAAATAAAAAGTCATCCATACCCGAAGGAAAGGGTGCAGACTGATTTTGAGGCTTAAATAAAATCTGTTTCAATGCCATAAAAAAGACATTTTATTGACACCGAAATGTCTTTTTTTGAGAGTATTATGTGCCTGAAGAGGATGAATGCGAATGAATCGTTTGATTAAAAATAAAAATATAATATGTCTGATGCTTGTTGTAAGCATTATTGTTACCGGGATGTTTCGCCCCGTGTATGCGGCAACCTCGGTAGGTCGCAATGCGCCGTATACGACTTCTTTGATTGCGTCATCCGATAAATATTCAAGCAATTGGATATATTGGCTGCAAGGCGCATCAAGGTATGGTTCGATGGGAAACTACGGATGCCATATTGTCGCATATTCAAAGCTTCTTGCCGAATGCGGATGCCCTCTGCCGTCGGGCTTTAATCCGGACACGTTGTACAACTGGGCGCGTGGAACCAAATATAACGGTCTTTATTATATACGTTCCGACTGCTATGAAACGAATTGTGCGGGATATGGGCGCCTTCCGATTAAATATGCCGAAACTCTCGGATATAAAATAACATATGTCGGCAGGTATGACATTTCAACACTGTCAGAAAAAGAAAAGCCCGCAGAGATAATGAAATATATCAACAGCGGATATTATGTGATTTTGGGTCATAAAAATCATTTTACGTATGTGGCCCGTGAAGAAAGTCTTGCAAGAAACACGGCTGTGGTAAGCGACTCAAGGTCTATTTGGAGTTATGACACACGATCGCTGTTTAATTATTCCGATTATGCAAAAACATGGAAAAATTATCCTCATTATACGGATATTATTTGTTACAGTGTCGCAAAAACCGCCGTTTCTCTTCCGGAATTTACACAGACGACAGAAGGAACGATGAAGCTTGCGCAAAATTCGTCCGAACGTGTTTCGGAATATAAACTCGATAAAGGTCAAAGTCTGAAGCTTAAATTTTATGGAGCGACGGGATATGATGGCGGGAGAGACGCAAGTTCAATTACCTGGACTTCGTCAAACACGCGTATTGCGACCGTTGACAAAAACGGCAATATAACCGCAGTCGGCTGCGGGATGTGCAGAATCAAGTGCAGTGTCAAGGTTTCGGCAACAAATACCATATATTCGGGTTCCGCATTAATAAGAGTCTCATATATAACTCCGACACCGACACCTGAGAGCTACAAACCTTTTGCGGTGCTTACTGCCACTCCGACGCCTGTTGATTTGTCGGGTTTTCAGGAAATTCCCGATGCACTTGTTTATCTTATGGATTCGGCAGAGGACATATCGGATGACACATACGGTTTTGAAAAGAATGCGTCGGTTCCTTATGCTGATTTGTATATCGAAACATTAAACGAAGCCTTGCAGCAGGTGAATTTTATGAAGGCAAACCACAACAAACTTCACGTGATTGCGGCGGCAAAAAATATGAATATTACCAAGGAAGACATTGCGGGTGTATACGAGCTCCTAAATTCCGGAAAAAACAAAGCGGCGGGTGAAAATTACGTTAGAAACGGCCGAATTTCGATAAAGATGGACGAATTATATTACTATATCATTTTGAATTAGCTTAAAGGAAAAATAAATTACCAAAAAACATAAAAAAAATTGAAAAAAATTAATATTTGTATTTGACATTTTCAAAAGAATATGGTTATAATTCTATTGTAATGATATCGTTGTAGAATCGTTATTTAACTTAGTCATTCCCTCATTGGATATCTTTGGGTTGTTTGGATTGTCGGAGCAAACAAATGACCGAGGTTTCAAAGGCCGGTGGGAAAAAAATACATTTCTTGAATACGTCGGGGTTGCGAATGCTTCTCCGACGTATTCTTTTGTACAAATTTTGAAAACTGTTGTTGGTGTCGGGATTTTTTGACCGCAATATCAAATATATAAATCAAAGGGAAGAAACATGAACAGAAATTATACGGTAAATGACAAAGGACATTTGGTGCTCGGAGGCATTGATGCGGTTACACTCGCACTGGAATACGGAACTCCTCTGTATGTTATGGAAGAAGATAAAATCCTGTCTGCAATGCGTGAATACAAAAATTCGATTGACAGGTTTTATGACGGCAACGGACTCATTTTCTATGCTTCAAAGGCTTTTTCGTGTAAGGAAATATATAGACTTGCGATGAGAGAGGGACTGGGCGCCGACGTGGTGTCCGGAGGAGAACTTTATACGGCGCTTTCTGTGGGATTTCCGGCAGAAAAAATTTGTTTTCACGGAAATAACAAAACACGTGATGAGCTTAACTTTGCCATAAAGGAAAATGTGGGAAGAATTGTTGTTGACAATATCGAAGAACTTGAGACTTTGTCGGAAATAGCACGTGAGACAGGGGAAAAAGTGCCTGTTTTACTCAGAATTAAGCCGGGTGTTGACGCACATACACATTCGTTCATAATGACCGGACAAATCGATTCGAAATTCGGATTTGCGATTGAAAACGGTGAAGCGAATGAGGCGGCCAAAAAAGCGATCGCATCCCAAAATATAATTTTAAAGGGACTTCATTGCCATATCGGTTCTCAAATACATGAACTTTTGCCTTTTGTGGAAACGGCAAAAATCATGATGAATTTTATTAAGAAAATAAAGGATGAGACAGGAGTAGAAACGGAAGAACTGAACCTTGGAGGGGGATACGGAATAAATTATACGGATGCGGATGCAAGAATTGAATATTCCGCATATATGGAAGCTGTTTCAAAAACTCTTAAGGAATGTGCGGCGACACTCAATGTAAAACTTCCGTTTATCATGATGGAGCCCGGCCGCAGTATTGTGGGAGAAGCGGGAACAACGCTTTATACAATTGGTTCCGTAAAGGAAATAAAGGATGTGAGAACATATGTATCAGTTGACGGAGGAATGCAGGATAATCCTCGCTATATCCTTTATGGTGCAAAATATGATTTTCTTATCGCAAATAAGGCTGACGCACCCGCAGACACGGTTGTGACCGTTGCCGGAAAATGCTGCGAGAGCGGGGATTTGCTCGGCGAAAACGTAAAAATCGCAAAATGCACGGCCGGTGACATATGCGCCGTATTTTCGACCGGAGCCTACAATTATTCGATGGCATCAAACTACAACCGTAACATTATACCGCCGGTGGTTTTTGTGAAAGACGGAAAGGCAAGAGTCGTTGTAAAAAAGCAAACATATGAATATATTTGCGAAAACGACATATAGTCGGGAATAACGTAGGCAAGAACTATATAGGTAAGAACGATACGGAATGGAATGATATATTTTAAGAAGAAACATCAGAAAAGGCACCGATTTTTCGGTGCCTTTTCTGATGTTATAACTTAACGGAAGTCAATTTTTTACTCACTGCAAAATTTCTTCGATTTCTTTTCTTGTTGCTTTTATGCTTCCCTGTATCATTTGCGCTTTTCCGCCGCCGTGAGCCCCGAGTAAATTTAATTTTTTTTGTATTTCTCTTGCATCGCCTACTTTGCATCCGATGATGTAATTATATCCCGTTTCGTCATCTCCGGAGAAAAACAAAGAATAACCCTCGTGTTCCGCAACAAGCGAATTTACAACATTTCTCATTATAAACGAATCCGTTTTTTCTTTAAACAAAATCACGTTTTCGGAAGTTTTTGGCATATTTTTTATTTCATTCATGATAAGGTCATATTTGAGTGCCGAAACGCTTGAATTTAACGATTTTATTTCGTCTTTCATTTTTTCGATATTGGTGACAATGTTTTCTTTGCCCGTTGTGAGCGAATTTGTAATTTCCGTCACGAGATCAAGAGACTCGTTAAAGTATTTAAGGGCACGCTCACCGCATAAAATATGAAGCCTTATCCCACCCTTGTAATTTTGGAAACTTATAACTTTGAGTATCCCTATTTCGCCGGTGCGCTTAACGTGAGGAGCGCAGCAGGCGCATATGTCATATCCGGGGATTGCGACTATCCGAATGGGACCTGTTAACTCTTTCTTACTTCTGTAGTCTGTATTTTTTAATTCTTCGGCTGTAGGATAATAAGCCTTGATTTCAACATTTTCCCAAATTGCACGATTTACGAGATGTTCGACGTGAAGGATTTCTTCTTTGCTTAAAACACCGTCGTAATCCATCGTTACGGAATTGTCGCTTAAATGAAAGCCGACATTGTTAAGGTGAAACATTGAATTCACAACCCCCGAAAATATATGTTCACCGGAATGCTGCTGCATGTTGCTGTAGCGGTGTTGAAAATCGATTTTTCCGTGAACGTGAGCGCCTGCGGGAATTGGCTTATTCAGATAATGTATGATAACGGACGAGGAAAGCTTGACATACAAAACGTCTGCGTCATTAATATTACCTTTGTCCGGTGACTGACCGCCTTCTTCGGGAAAAAAGAGAGTTTGGTCAAGTATTGTTTTAAATATGTCATGTCCCTCATATGTGCCGGGCTCGGATGACAAAACCGTCGCATCAAATTCCGTCATATATGCGCTATAATCGTATAATTTTATTGTTTCCATCAGTCTGCCTTTCAATAATACACGCATTGCGGAAGCACAAAGCACTCCCGCAATGCGTATATTATCGTTGTCAAAATTTTTTAAGTTCTTCCATATTCTGAATTACGGCATAGGGCGACATTACCGTACCGAAGCCGTAGGCGGCATGAATAATGGGAATTTGCGCCGTATCGCATGCATCGGCGTCAGTTTGTGTGTCTCCGACATAAACGGGATTTTTAAGGGAATTTCGTGACACAATAAGCTTTAGGTTTTCGGCTTTTAAAAGCCCCCGGTCACCGTAGCATGCAAAATCTGTGACGTAATCCGTGATTCCCGTTTTTTTCATCATGAGCTCGATATAGCCGCTTTGGCAATTGCTTACGATAAAGAGGGGACGGGATACGGCGAGCGTTTTAAAAGTGTCAACCACTCCAGGGTAAACAATTCCTCCCGATTCAAGGAGGTATTCATGCTCGTATTTATAGCAAAGCGGCTTAAATTTTGCTTTAATTTCTTTTGATTCGCCGGGCAAAATCCTTGAAATAATGTCATCCATGGGAAGTCCGAAAAGGTTTTTTAAGATAACATCAGTTACGCGTTCGGAGAGACCAAGCTCCATAAACGCTCTGTTCCACGCATCCGCAACAACATGTGTTGTATCCCATATTGTGCCGTCAACGTCAAAAATAAATGAATCGAATTTTTCCATAATAATCCTTATAATGCCTCTTTGATTGCGTTAAACAAATCGTCATATTCTTCAAATGCGGGGATATTCGGATAATCGGCCTTGATTTTGTCTGTGCTTTTAAACAAAAATCCTGCTTTTGAAGCTTCGATCATTCCGAGGTCGTTATAGCTGTCGCCGGATGCTATTGTATCAAAACCGATTGCCTGTAACGCTTTTACGGTGGTGAGCTTGGATTTTTCGGTACGCATCCGGTAGCCTGTGATTTCGCCGGTATCCGAAACCAAAAGCGTATTGCAGAAAATTGTCGGATAACCGAGCTTTTTCATGAGAGGCATGGCAAATTGTGTGAAGGTGTCGCTCAAAATTACAACCTGTGTGATCGCGCGTAATTTATCGAGAAATTCTTTTGCACCCGGCATCGGATCGATTTTTTCGATTACAGTCTGAATCTCCTTGAGACCGAGATTGTGCTCCTTCAAAATTCCTATTCTGTATTTCATAAGCTTGTCGTAATCGGGCTCGTCTCTTGTTGTTCTTTTGAGCTCGGGAATGCCGGACTCCTCGGCAAACCTGATCCAGATTTCGGGCACAAGCACGCCTTCCATATCAAGACAAACAATGTTTAAATCGCTCATAAATATTTCCTCCGAATAATTCATAATGAAGCTATTCTAACTTAAGAATGTTTTTTTTTCAATGACGTTTAATTTTTTATTGTACGGGAAACGGAAAAAAGGTATAATGCGTGAAAAAGTTCTTCTGAAAGGGAAAGGCGGTAAAAAAATGAACGGAATAGGCTTTGACAACGACAAATATCTTAAAATGCAATCCGAGCATATCAGAGAGCGGATAGACAGCTTCGGAGGAAAATTATATCTCGAATTCGGCGGAAAGCTTTTTGACGATTTTCATGCGTCGAGAGTGCTTCCCGGCTTCAAGCCCGACAGCAAAATCAATATGCTTGTGAATCTCAAGGACAATGCCGAAATAATTATTGCGATAAATTCGGGCGACATCGAAAAAAACAAGATAAGAGGCGATCTCGGAATTACTTATGATATGGATGTGCTTCGTCTTATCGATGCGTTCAGAGGCTATGGGCTTTATGTGAGCGCCGTTGTAATGACGCAGTATTCCGAGCAGCCTGCCGCCGTTCAATACGCAAAGAGACTGAATTCTTTGGGACTTAAGGTTTATCATCACTACAAAATTCCGGGATATCCCGCAAATATCTCCTACATCGTGAGCGAAGAGGGCTTCGGCAAAAATGAGTACATAGAAACAACAAAGCCGCTTGTCGTTGTAACTGCACCCGGTCCCGGAAGCGGAAAGATGGCAACATGCCTTTCGCAGCTTTATCATGACAACAAGCGAGGAATAAAGTCGGGATATGCAAAATTTGAAACATTTCCTATTTGGAATCTTCCTTTAAAGCATCCCGTTAACGTTGCATATGAAGCGGCAACGGCGGATTTGAACGATGTAAACATGATCGATCCTTATCACCTTGAGGCATACGGAAAGACAACGGTAAATTATAACCGTGACGTTGAAGTGTTCCCTGTTCTCAATGCGATGTTTAAAACGATTCTCGGGGAATCGCCATATAAGTCCCCCACGGACATGGGCGTCAATATGGCAGGCAATTGCATAATCGACGACGGAGTATGTGCAAGTGCGTCGCGTGCGGAAATAATAAGACGTTATTATGACGCACTTTGCAGGAAAAGAGCAGGAAACGGAAGCGATGCCGAAGTATTAAAGCTTGAACTCATAATGGAGCAGTCGGGAATAAGTATATCCGCAAGAAAGGTTGTTGGTGCGGCTCTTTTGAAGGAGGAGCTTACCGGAGCGCCTGCCGCAGCAATGGAACTTCCGGACGGCACAATCGTTACCGGAAAAACAAGCTCACTGCTTGGCGCGTCGTCGGCAATGCTTCTTAACGGCATAAAGGTTCTTGCGGGGATAGAAGACAGTGTAGAGCTTATTTCTCCCACCATAATAGAGCCTGTACAAAAATTGAAGACGGGCGTCCTCGGAAATCACAATCCCAGACTCCATATCGATGAGCTCCTGATTGCACTTTCGATTTGTGCCGTAACGGACGAAAAAGCCGCACGTGCGATGAATTGCCTGCAGCTCTTAAAAGGATGCGAGGTGCATTCAAGCGTTATGTTGTCGGAGGTTGACAAAAACGTATTCAGAAAGCTCGGAGTTCACCTTACCTGCGAGCCGGTTTATCAGACAAAGAAGCTGTTTCACAGATAATGTGTGACATAGGGCAGTGACAGAGGGGAAATTGATGAGCGATTTATTAAAGGCTGTTTTTTACGGAATAATCGAAGGTATAACAGAATGGCTTCCGATAAGCAGCACAGGGCATCTGATACTTGCGGAAAAACTGATTCCTTTTGAAAATGCAAGTGCAGGATTTTTTGATTTATTTGATGTCATAATCCAGCTTGGTGCGATATTCGCGGTTGTTGTGCTTTTTATTGACAAATTGTGGCCTTTTGCATTTACGAAGAAAAGAAAAGAAAAATATGCGGTCGATACCTTTTATATACGGGATGCATGGTCATTATGGTTTAAGATAATCGTTTCATGCGTGCCTGCGGGAATATTCGGAATATTTTTTGACGACTTTTTTGAAGCACATTTTTATAATTATGTATCGGTTGCGGTTGCACTTATATTCTTCGGTATAATTTTTATAATTGTTGAAAATACAATCGGAAAATCAGGAAAATTTAAAGTAAACGATTTAAATGAAATTACATATATGAATGCCCTGCAAATAGGAATTTTTCAAATACTTGCTGCGGCGTTCCCGGGCACTTCGCGCTCAGGTATTACGTTAATCGGCGCAATGTTGCTCGGAATATCGAGAGGGACAGCATGTGAATATACGTTTTTTCTTGCCGTTCCCGTGATGGCGGGAGCAAGCCTTTTAAAACTCATAAAATTCGGATTTTCGTTTAGCGGCAACGAAATCGCGATTTTGGGCATTGGATGCGTTGTATCGTTTATCGTATCGATATTTGCAATGAAATTTTTGCTTAAATATATTAAGAAGAATGATTTTAAAATTTTTGGTCTGTATCGAATCGTACTCGGAATAATTGTCCTCGTGTTCGCATTTTTTGGTTGACAGAAGATTAAAGTCATGCTAAAATAAATCTCCGTGACGAGTAAAATCCTTGCTAATCCGTAAAGGATTGGCCAAAAATTTGACCAGAAGGAGGTGCAACTATAACTATGAGCAAATATGAATTATGTTTAGTTGTTAGTGCAAAAGTAGAGGACAGCGTAAGAGATGCATCCGTTGAAGATGCAAAGAAGCTTATTACAAGATTCGGCGGCGAAATCAAGGATGTTGCCGAGTGGGGTAAGAAGAAGCTTGCTTACGAAGTTCAGAAGATGAACGAAGCATTTTATTACTTCATTCAGTTCGATGCTGAGACAACAGCCCCTGCAGAGATAGAAGACAGACTTCGCACAAGGGACAACGTTATCAGATTCTTAATTACAAGAGTCGAAGAAGCATAAAAACGGAGGAAATCCTAATGAACAGAGTCATTTTAATGGGAAGACTCACAAGAGATCCCGATGTATCTTATACACAGAGAGACAATTCCGCTGTGGCACGTTTTACACTTGCCGTAGACAGAAGAGTTTCGCGTAATGCGGATTCAAATCAGCAGACTGCCGACTTTATCAATTGCGTCACATTCGGCAAGACGGCTGAATTCGTTGAGAAGTATTTGAAGAAGGGCACAAAGGTTGTAGCGGAAGGCCGCATACAGACGGGCAGCTACAAAAAAAATGACGGTAGTACCGTTTATACAACGGACGTCATTCTTGACAATGTGGAATTTGCAGAAAGCAAAAATTCAGGTTCGGGCAATTACGGAAATTCAAATCAAAATCAAAATTTTGAAGGATCCGATTCGGGATTTATGAATATTACCGACAGTCTTGACGAACAGCTTCCCTTCTAAAAGGATTCACCGATTATCAAATACGAAAGAATGGAGGATAATACAATGACAGATGAAAGAGCACCGAAGACAAATGCCGATGCACCGATGAAGAGACGTATTATTCGCAGAAGAAAAAAGGTTTGCGAATTTTGCGGTGCGGGTGTTACGGAAATAGATTATAAGGATACAAAGAAGTTATCCAAATATATCTCTGAGAGAGGAAAGATTCTTCCCAGACGTATCACAGGCGCTTGTGCAAAGCATCAAAGAGCAGTTACGACAGCCGTTAAGCGCGCACGTCATGTAGCTCTTATGCCTTATACGGTAGAATAAAAAAATTAAAAGCCCCGTATGATAACAGCATACGGGGGATTTTTTTTGCCTTATAAGAAGCTTTAAAGAAATTGTTACTGCTTTTTCATTCTGTTTAAAAGTGCCGAAGTATCAAGTACGTCGGTAGTCTTATTTTTTTTGCCTTTTGATTTTTTGTAACCGGTATCGGAAACAGAGTCTTCTGTTATTCGATTTTGTATAATACTTTCATCCGATTTTGTTTTTGCGGGATTGGTTTCATATGTATTTTTATTTGATATTAAAGCATTTTCTTTTGATTTCTTTTTAAAATCAAATATCTTTTTCCAAAATCCTTCCGGTATGATTCTGAATCCGAATCGTCTGTAGGCAATGTCAAATATAAAGAGAAAGAGTGCGATGAGTGAAAGCTCAAGTGTTATGTCAAACATTGCTTTGACGGATTTTGTGCTTTTTGTAAATACCTGCGACGGAAGCGTTATTTCCGTGCCCGAGGTGAGAAGTGCAAAGTCTGACAAAAGCGTTGACGTGCTGTAAAAAGCATATTCCGACGAGTACTTTTTTATTGCTGCCGTTGTGAGACCGGAAACAAGCTCCGTTCCCTCATATTTTTTTATAGCAACCATGTAGACGCCTTCTGCGGAAAGCGTGGTTTCTGCTTCAAATTCGCCGGGACGCCGTTCATAAAGCGTAACGACGCTTTGCGCACCCGAATCCGATGTGATTACGGCTTCAACTTGAGTGGCAGCGGAATAATCCGAAGTCGTATATGAAATTACTGCCCGGTCATCCTTTGTTGTAATATTCGCATAGGAATCCTTTTCGGAATTGTCTTGTGTTACAAATTGAATCAAATTGTTCCAAAGCATCGGATTATTTTCCCATGCGAAAAAGTTTCCCGACCAATTGCCTGTAATGTCCGACGTCCATGCAACGGTTTTACCGAGCCCGTATTGCATATAGGAAAGCAGCGGATCTTCGTTTTCTGTTTCAAAAAGAACGGTCGCGCGAGATTTGGCTGTTGTTCTTATATATGCCTTTATCGACGGCACACCGTCCGATATTATGTCATTTATCAGGTCATCCGAGGCCGTGATATAAGTTTTTGATTCTTCGTCGACAAGATAATGATTTGCGGTAAGCTGTATTTCCTGTGTAAAAATTTTGGGAAGATCGGTCAGATTTTTTACGGTATATACGCGTCCTCCGGATGTTTCCGCAAGGGTTGTGAGAAGTGCCGTGTTACTGTCGTTTCCTATCGCTATTGCGGAGAGTGTTATATTGTTTTTGTTTATTTCTTTTAAAAGTGCGGAATAATTTGTATATGTGTCCTGTCCGTCGGTAAGCAAAATTATATGTTTTATCGTTGCATCGCATATTGCAAGATCTTTTACGGCAGCGTCAACAGCCGGGTATATGCTTGTTCCGCCGCCGCCGGTGATTCCTGACACCGTTTGGCGAATGGAGGACAAATCATAACCCATTTTTTTTAAGGGAACAAGTTTCATGAAACTGTCATCAAACGCGATTATACCGACATAATCAATCGGACGAAGTGTTTTTAGGGACTCGGAAAGCGATGACTTTGCCGCATCAAGTTTTGATACGCCCAAAATATTGCTGCTCATCGAGCCCGACACGTCGATAACATATTCGATTGCCGTTATGGGAAGCTCGGCTTCGCCCTTTATTTCGGAATCGACGGGGAGCACTTTTGTAAGTGCCGTGTCCGTATATCCACCAAGTCCAAAGGAGTTTCTGCCGCCGCATGCGATGAGACCTTTTCCGTAATCCCTTACATAGGCTTCGATATTATTCATAAATCCGTCCGGAAGGTCTGTGGCATAAACATCCGAAAATATTATGCACGAATATTCAAGCATGGCGGAAATCGTGTCGGGAGCGGATTGGGGAGTGATCACTTTTACGTCAAAGCTCATATCGGTGAGCATTTTTTTAAAAGACGAAATGTCCTTTATATCGTACGAAATCAACAAAACAGGAGCTTTTTTTGTGATATTTGTATAAGCCGAATATTCGTTGTTTAAGGAATAGGTGTCATTTTCGGAATCGATTTTTACGCGGTAGGTTTTTATGCCCGCTTCCGTTTGTGTGTCAAAAAAAGGAATGATGCTTGTGCCCTTTAAGAGGGTAATTTGTTTTTCGCCCGTGAGCGTGCGCCCTTGATAAAGAGATATGCGTGCTGTTGTATTTACGTTGCTTTCAACTTCCACCGTAACCTTAAAAGTCTCACCGACATTTACGTCCGATGGTACGGTCACGTTTGTGACATATATTTCGGGACTTTGAAAAGGGGACAGTGTATATGTTTTTATTTCGCAATCTGCGTCGATTATTGATTTTTGGGTCTCTTTTAAATTACCCGAAGTTTCTGCACCGTCCGAAATTATGACAATTCTTTTTGCGGCTGAATCAGGCATAAGACCGAGAGCAAGAGAAACGGCAGCCTCGATATCCGTTTCCGATTTGTCTACGTTTACGGTAATTCCGTTAAAATCGCATTCTTTCGACAAAAACGTGTTTACGCTTGCATCTTTTCCGAAGGCGACAATTCCGACGTAATCGTTATCCGATTTTGTTTTTACGGATTCCTTTATAAAGCTTATGATTTCGTCTTTTTTGTCGCTTACACTGTCGGACGCGTCAACCAAAAAAACGGTTGCGGTTTCTTCTGTATGTTTGCTTAAAGACGTTCCCGAAAGCGCGAAGCACAAAAGCGTCCAGATAATGCTGCGTAAAATTACCTGTTTTATTTTTTGATCCTTTGTATGTGTTCTTATAAACCGGGCGGAGAAAATAAATAAAATTATTCCGACCGGTATGAGAATAAGAAACAAAGGATTTGAAAAACTTACTTTCATAAAATTAGTCCTTTATATAAACAATCCATTCAAGTGCCATAATCAGCATCAGAACAATAATTAAGACTGTTCTTATATTAAAGTCTTGTTCTTTTGTTCCGTCAACATAAGCAACCTGACCGGTACTTTGTATATTTTCTGCGGAAATTTCATTTCGTGATTCCGATATATCAAAGTTTACGGCAAAACTGCTTACGGCGCCTGTATCATCTTTTACCGTATAAAATCCGGGCACGCACGTGTCTGTGAAAACGGAAATCGAAGGAACAATATCTCTTTTTCCGTCCGGGTAAGTGATAATATTTTCGGCAGTATCCGCATTATTTATTGTTACGGCTTCGCCTGCATAAACAGAAAGCTCCGATAATACGGAGGTGTCCGAAAGCTCGGAAATCAAATTCCACATAAGTATGGGAAATCTGTAATCAAGCGGAAAATCCGACGAATGCAGGTCAAATCCGAGATATCCGTATTTTTTGTCGCCGGAGGTGCATATAAATCCTGCACTTTTGCTGTTTACGTTTATAAAGGATTCCGAATTTATCGGCAATGTAACGGCAAAAGTTTTTGTGACACCGAACGAAAAATTATGTATGTCATGTGTGACCGATGAGTCGGAAAGATTTAAGTATATGTTCTCATAAGTTTCCGGCTCCGTAAAAAAATCGGATTTTTCGCAATTTATAAATAACTTATTTCCGGATTCCGGTATAGCTTCCGGCACCATATTCTGACCGTCAAATATATAAAGGTCATAGCCGGTGAGATTTAGTCCCGAAAACGTTTCGGGATCACTTGTTTCATGCAAAATCAGATTTTTGTTAAGTTCTATCGCTTTCTTTAAATATATATTTTTTTTTGTAAACAAAAGTACCTTTTTTTGAAGTGCGGAATCGTTTAAGGTAAAATATACATTATCAAAAGACAATGCGTCATGATTATTTAATTCTGCTGTTATAAGGGAAAAGTCTGCGCTTTCCGGCTCATAATAAAAGGTTTTTGTTTCACCCGAGGGAATATTTACCGTCAAAACGTCAAGGATTTTTCCGTCCGCATACAAATTTATGTCACCCGAATAGGGAAGAGTACCGTGATTTGTCGCATTTATGAGAATGACCACGGAATCGTCTTTTTTTGTTGACGAAACATAATCGATCGACGTGTTTTCGGCATCCGAATAAAAATTGTATACGGTGCCGTTAATTTCGCCGAAACTTAAAAAACTGTCCGTAAATGCGGCGACGGTTGTTTCGGCATTTTGATTAAGTTTCATTGCCAGATTTATTCCGGCTGTACAATTACCTTTTAAAGCGGTACCTTCGATTTTATTTATTGCGCTTATTACGGCAGACTTGTCAACGGAGTTTGAAATTGCGACAGCAGTGCGCTCGGAGCACGCAATTACCGTGATTTTAATGTTGTCCGGGAGCGATTTTACATATTCCTTTGCGGCATTTTTGGCATAATCAAGGCGTGTGCGATCATTCTTTAAAAGTGTGCTCATGCTGCCGCTGTTGTCGATTAATATGATTGCACTCTCGGCGCTGTCGTTTTTGCTTTCACGATAGGGAGACATAAGCACAAAAACAAGAACCAAAACGGTGATGATTTGGATTATGAGAAGTTTATTTTTCTTTAGCTTTTCGAAAGGTGTTTCCGATTCTCTGTTTTCGTACATTTCTTTCCAAAGAAAAAGGGAAGAGACGCGTTTCGGATCGGCTTTTTGCTTTAGCAGATACATTATTATGATGCATGGAATAAGTATCAAAAGAAAAAGCGGCCAAAGGTACAAAAAGTGCATTTTTTATCCTCTGAGTGTGTTTAAAAACGTATTTTTTGTATTTGCAAAAATATATTTTACACCGTATTTTTTGCAAAGGTTTTTTGTATTTGTGAGATACATGTTTAACGACCTGTCATATTTTTTTAAGAGGCTGTTTGAGCCTGTAACCTTTAGGCTTTTGTTGTTTTCGGCATCAATAAGGTTAAAGGTGCCTGGAATTATGGGATTTATTTCTTCTTCCGCAAGGACGTGTATAAAAATTATTTCCTGCTTTTTTTGTTTTAGGTACTTAATTGTCTTTTCGATATCTTTGGAAAAAAAATCGGAAATAACGATCGTCATGCCGGGAAATGGGATATCTTTTCCGGAAATCGAAGCATATAGGTCATTTTCTCCCGTAAATATTACTCTTGACAGCGAATCGATTATTTTTGAAAAGCTGCGGATACCGGAATATGATTTTTCGAGTGAAAGGGAATTATTGTTCATGATTCCGAGCGTCACGCGGTCATTGTTGTCCAAAATAAGATAAGAAAATGCAGCGGCAAATTGTAAGGCAAGTCGTGACTTGGGTTTCTCACCGTAGTCCATCGAGGCGGATGAGTCTAAGTAAATTCTGAAAAGTCCTTCTTTTTCTTCCATAAAAAGCTTCACAAAAAGGCGGTCGAATCTTGCATATGCGTTCCAATCGACTCGTCTTATGTCATCGCCTGGAATATATTCGCGGAAATCAGAAAATTCTACTCCGTTGCCTTTTGCGTTCGACTTTCGTCCGCCTTCGCTTCCCATGGCAAGTAAGAGCGGCATATTCATTTTAAAGAGTGTGAGCGAATTATAAAAAACCGCATCAAAGGTTTCGTTGTAAACCACTTGTTATTTTACCTCATTTAAAATTTGGGAAATTATTGCGTCTGCCCCTATTCCGTCCGCCATCGCTTCAAAGGTCAATGAAATTCTGTGGCGGAGAACGGGATAAGCCGTCTTTTTGATGTCGTCAAAGGAAACATTTGCACGCCTGTCAATAAGCGCAAGCGCACGTGATGCGTTAAATATTGCCTGCGCCGCACGGGGAGAAGCACCGCATGAAATATATTTTTTGACATAATCGGATGCTGTATCAAGCTCGGGATGCGTTGCAACCACTATTTTGAGAGCAAATTCCGAAACGGCGTCGGCGATTTTTATTTCACGGATTATTTTTCTGATTTCAAGTATATCTTCTCCGCTCAAAACGGGATTTACTTCCGTTACCTTGTTTGTAACCGTTAAATCCATTATTTTTTTGAGCTCGTCGATTGTGGGAAAATCCACCTTTACCTTAAACATAAAGCGGTCGAGCTGAGCCTCGGGAAGAGGATATGTGCCTTCGTTTTCGATGGGGTTCTGTGTTGCGAGAACCATAAAGGGCGAGGGGAGAGTGTAAGTCTTTTTGCCGACCGTAACCGTTTTTTCCTGCATTGCTTCAAGGAGCGCCGATTGGGTTTTTGGAGTTGCACGGTTTATTTCGTCCGCAAGAACGAGATTTGCGAATATCGGTCCCTGTTCAAAAGAAAATACGTTGTTTCCGTTTTCCTTTATTATTAAGTTTGTTCCCGTAACATCCGCAGGCATAAGGTCGGGTGTAAACTGAATACGTGAAAATGCAAGGTTTGTAACACGTGCAACTGTTTTTACGAGTTCTGTTTTTCCGAGCCCCGGAACACCCTCAAGAAGTACGTTTCCGTTTGTGAGCATCGAAATCAAAACTTCACGGATGACTTCCTTTTGACCTACTATTTTTTTTGAAATTTCTTCTTCAGAGCGCAAAATTTTTTCTGCGGCGATTTGCAAATCCTTTTCATCCATAAATATATTATCCTCCTATTCGGAAAGATCCGAAAAATAATTTTTTACGATTCCCTTAAGTGCGTCGGGGACGCTTTCAGAATCGATTGCAGTATATGCTTTTTTTGTATATTCGGAAATAACCTGTTCATAGTCTGTTGCCGTACCGGAAAATGTCATTGAGCCGTTTATTTCGGTATATTCACCCGAAGAACTTCCGTCGGTTTTGCCGGAAATCTCGGTATCCGTGAAATTTGACGGAACGGTAATTGTTTCTTTTGTGAGTGACATGTTGGATTCCGTACCCGTATCGGAGCCTGTGTTCCAACCGGTGCCGGAGGAATTTCCGCCATTATTTCCCGCATTGTTACCTGTGGCGCCGGTTGAGCTTCCGCCTGTGCTACCGTCTGAACTGCCGCCCGGACTATCGTCTGAGCCGTTATTTAAGTTTCCGCCTAAACTTTCGTCGTCACGGTCTGTGCTCTCGTCATTTCCGCTGACTGAGTTTCCGCCGTCGCTTTCGTTACCTGAATTTTTTCCGTTGCCTGTATTTGAATTACCGGAATTGTTCGAGTTTCCAACATTACCGGAATTACCGGAATTTTCCGAATTACCCATATTTCCGGCATTTGCCGTTTCTGTTTGATTTATTGAGCCGTCTGTTTTCTTTAACGCATCAGAAAATTTGGGGCATGATTCACATGCATCCGCAATTTGGGATTCGTTTTTTGATTCCGCAATCGATTTG
>CAVJHK010000006.1:48799-65297 GCA_963649295.1 Lachnospiraceae bacterium
TATGCACGCTTTACGGATTCCTTTGACGCGGCATTTTTCATTTCTTTATTTGCGTCTTTAATTAATGAATTCAATGTTTCAAGTTCTTCGTCCGTAAAATCAAGTGCCGTGTCAAGCGTTTTAAGCTCTTTTTTTATTTCTTTTTCGGCTTCATTGGCGGATATTGAGGCTTCTGTGCGTGTTTCGGCATTTACCTTCGCCGGGGTCGAAACAAACGAAAGAAAAATCGAAGCGGCGAGGCAAAAAAACGAGAAGCATATATATTTTGCTTTATTTTTGCCTTTTATGTCACGCTTCGGGATAATCGTAAAAAGGTGAACTATCGCATCACGGCGCTGCAAAACTGACATTTCGTCACATGAATCAATCAGTGACAATGCGGTAATTGTGCGCTCATTTAGTCCGAGAGAGTCGGATTTAAGCGCCGCGTCCATAAGCGTCGGACGAAATACAAGTGAAATCGTGACGGAAAATATAACAAAAAATATAACAATAATTATGTTTAATAATTTATATCTATAAATCGGAACAAAAAGCGCAAGTACCGATATGATCAGGGTGAGCATAAGAGAAAACGTAAATCCGTATGTTACAAGATCGGTAAATCTGAGCATGGTAAGCCTGTGTTTGATTTCGCTAAGTTTTTTAAGAAATTTTGTTTTTTCTTCCATGATACCTCCTTCTTGACGGATTCAGCATTTTTGCGGAAAAATGAAGCATGAGGAAAGATACCGTAAGTTCAATTATACCGCTTATAATGCTCCAAAATCTCACAAATATACCGTTTGAATTTATGTATTGACCAAAATTTGATGCAAAATATGCCATGCCGCGTGTGTTTGCCGTAAACGAAAATCCGGTTGTGCGGTCAAGCGTGTCAAAAACGGCAGTCGCGGGATTTAAGTAGAGAATGAAAAAGATAATGTCAGCAATTTTTTCACGCATGGTATAAGTTGTGCCTGAATATAAATCATAATCTGCCGCAAGTAAATATGCGATAAGCACAATGAGGCATGTTCCGAAAATCAGAAATGCAAATACAAAGAGTGTCAGGATGTTTGCGGCAACAGTTTTACGGCATATTGTCGAAAAGAAAATGCCTATTGCTGTGAGATACAAAATCATTATGACAACCGTCAAAAATATGCAAAATAAATCCTTAAACGTAACGCCGCCGTATACAAGGGTCAGCGACAAAAAGGGAAACGATGTTATGAGTATAAGAAAAATATAGCAAAGTGCGGATGCGTATTTTCCTATTATAATGTCAAAACAGGACATTTTTGTCGTAAGAAGCACATCAAGTGTCTGACGCTCGCGTTCATTTGCGATGAGCGGTGCGGTGAGTGCCGGAATTGACATGCAAAGCAGCACGCATTCAACAATTATTATTACGTTGAAGGCAATGATAAAATTATCCGCGGAAACCGTTCGAAAGTTTGCAAGCGTCAGGTTGTAATTAAGCAAAAGAATCGATGCGGTAAGCAGCATGCTTATATTTGCAATAAGAAGGATGATGCTTAATTTTTTTCTTTTTGCGCTGATATTCATATCTTTGTATGCTACGGCGTTTTTTAAATTTACATTAAACATTTTGGTCTCCTTCCATAATATTTAAGAGTATGTCTTCAACATTTTCCACAATTTTTGAATAGGATATAACGGGAATGTCTTGCGTCACGAGAGTTTTTAAAAGTGCGGCATAATCGGCGGGTTCACCCTCGGAAAGCGCTTTTATTGTATTCCCCACATATTCCGCATGCTTTATTATGGGATTTTCGAGTATTATGGGCATTACGGATGCCGGATCGCAATTTACTTTAATTTCAAGCTTTTCGCCGCCCTCCGACAAAATACTTGCGTCGCGTGCGGAGCCCACAAAACGCATATGACCGTGAGCGATTATTCCGATTGTTGTGCACATTTCGATGAGCTCCGGCAGGATATGCGAAGAAATAATTACCGTTTTTCCCATTGAGGTAAGATTTTTTAGTATTTCCTTAAGCTCGTGACGTGCTTTGGGATCCAGTCCCGAGGCGGGCTCGTCAAGAAAGAGAATGTCGGGATTGCTTACAAGTGCGCGCGCAAGGCAAAGGCGCTGCTTCATACCGCGCGAAAGCGAATTTACCTGAATGTCCTTTTTGTCAGATAAATTTACAAGCTCAAGAAGACCGGAAATCAATATATCCGAGGTTTTACTCCATATTCCGTAAGTGCCGGCAAAAAATTTTAAATATTCGTTGGTTGTGAGATTGTCGTATATACCGAAAAAGTCGGGCACAAAGCCTATTTTTTCGGAAAATGCGCGGATCCCGGATTTTTGTATGATTTCGGTCCCGTCAATTTTGATCGAGCCCGAATCGCATGTTTCAAGCCCCACGCATATTCTCATGGTTGTTGTTTTTCCTGCGCCGTTTGCGCCCACAAAGCCAAACAGCTCCCCTGTGTTTACGGTAAGATTTAAATCGTTTAATGCCGTAAAATTGCCGAATTTTTTGTTAAGTCCTTTTATTTCAATCATCTTAATTCTCCTGATGGGCTGG
Source organism: Lachnospiraceae bacterium (assembly GCA_963649295.1). GTDB lineage: Bacteria > Bacillota > Clostridia > Lachnospirales > Lachnospiraceae > RGIG3528. The sequence continues at coordinate 51,343 of CAVJHK010000006.1, forward strand.
CTGCATATAAATAAGTTCGACTGAATACTCGTTTACGGCGGATTTGTCCGCAACAATCGAATCGGAATTATTTTCCCTAAATGCGATAAAGTAGGGCACAGCTGAAAGTGTGAGCGGCAATCCGTTTTCGTTAAGACTGAGATATGCGTAAGCTTCCGCTTCGGTCAGGCACTTATTTCCCGATGAAAATGTTCCGGAATATGAACTGTAGTAGGTTGACGGATAAATGTTTGTCGATGCTTTGTTTATTCCGGGAATGTCATTAAGCGGCGAGGTGGCGAGCAAATATTTTAACGCCCTGTATTTAAGCTGATTTGTCTTATATGAATCGTTTGAAAGACCGAGCATATATCCCGAAAAATTTATATCGTTAAGAATCATGTCCGGGACACTGTATCCGTAAACTATGCCATAGGCTAAATCACTTAGGTCAATCGTGATTTCGTGTGTGAGTGTCGAAAGGTCAACTGTTTCACCGGGAGCGATTTTACCTATTTTAAAAATATTGTAATCAAGAATTATCGCGCCGTCAGTGAGTACAGAAGACGTATTGTTTGTGATATGACCCGTCAAAATGCCGTTTTCGTAATTTGCTTCAAAATCGAGCATATAGTCGGATTTGTCATTTAATCGCGAAAAATAAAACGATTCGCTTCCCATTGCCGAGGAATTCTTGACTGATACGGAATTGGTGCCCGGGCTGTCAAGCCATGTTATGTCACTTTGATTATTGCCCGAACCGTAACTGTAATAGTAATAATAATTGTAAACATCCGAAAGCAGCTTTGGTATATATTCGGATGCAAAATCTATTGTATATGTTTTGTTTTTCGGAAATATTATATTTGAAACGGCACTTTCGGAAATAACATCATCCGAAATAGATGTAAAGCGGCATACGGAAACCTGCGGCTTTATAAAACGCACGGATATGCCGGATACGAATATCAAAAGGCATGCGGCAAAAGATAATGCGGGGATTATTACCCACAAAAACATTTGTTTTCCTGTTTTTTTCAGGTAAAAATATGCCATAAAAACCATAACGGTAAATAAGAGAAGTATCAAAATGTATGCAAGCACGGGAAGAAGCTTGCCTGTCGAAAGGCTTTCGGCAAGATTTGATTTGTAATAATAATCGTCGTCTTCACCGTAGTTATAACCGGAAGCGTTTAAATATTCCATATAAAAAGCGTCACCTATAGTTTCAAGAAGTATATAGGATAAAATATCCGCATTGTGCTCATAATCCGAAAAAGGAGACTTTGTGATGTCGGTTGCAAGGAAAACCAAATTTCCTTTGTCGTAGGGGACCCTTGCCGCAAAAGGAAAAGTGCTTCCCAAGTTTGTTTTTGCGGTGAGAAGCGTGTCACCCGTATTTAATTCAAGGATATTTGCATTTACATATTCGCCCGTAAGCGCGGGTTTATTTAACAATATGTCACGATGGCCGGATAAGTATGAATTTAAAATTTCCTCACAGTATGAATATATGCACGACGACCTAAAGTCTGCTTCCATTTGGGAAAGAGATGCAAAATCCGTATATGTGATTGTTTCGGAATATTCTTCACCGAACGAGTTAGTCCAAAGGTATTTTATCAAAATGTCTTTGTAATCCGAATACATTTTTTCGTATTGCTTGTAGGAATCGAGAGAGAAGAAGTCGCTTTCTTCGTATTTTTCCCAGTCCATATCATACATTACATGTAAAATGTGGGAATCGTAGCCGGTGTCAATTGACTCAAAAATCATTTTTGATGTATCGATGCCGGATATACCAAAGTCTGAAGTGACGCGCGAAACTTTTCCGCAGGATATGTTTAATTTGTCTTTAAAGCCTGCAAAGACCTTGTTGTAATTTTCTCCCGTTCCGAATATTATAAGTCCGCCGTTAGCCGTATATTCTAAAATTGCATTTATTTGAGCGGCAGACAGTCTGTCTGTCGAATAATCGGATATAACAATTGCGTCAAGCATTTCGTAGGCTTCGGGGGATGTGCTCATAGAGGAATAATCAAGCTTTGTGACGGATGTTTTAAGGGATGAGAGCCCCGAAAGATATATGTTTGACATCCATGAAAGTGCATTTATGTCATCCGTAAGCACACCGATTTTGAGAGCGTCATGTGTTGTGTCAAAGTTTAAATTTATGTCTTTTACCAAAATAAGATTATTGTCTTCGTCGTAAAGGGATATGGTATAATTTGCAAATGCGGAGGAAAGATAGGCGATTATTTCGTATGTTTTTTCGTTACCTTTATTTAAATCAAGGTGCTTCTCGTAGGACAGTGTCGAACCCGAAGACGCAAGCAAAGTAAATACGAGCTTTCCCGTAAAGTCATCGCCCGTATTTCTTATTGTAACAAGGAAAGGAACGCTTTTTCCTGCTTCAACCGTATTTCCGTATCCTGCCGAAACGGATACCATAAAATCATTTCTGTTATATCTGCTTTCGGCAAATACGAGGGTCTCGGAAAATGAGGAAATTAATACAAAAATTACGATCAAAACGATTGACAGTTTTTTTATTATGTTTTTCTTTGACATATAATTCTCCCTGATTGCTGCATAATGATTAATGATATTAAAGTCAAAAGGCCTTTTGGACTTTGTATACAAAATATGTGAAATAGGTGCTTTTTATAAGCCGTACACCTATATCATATACATTGTTCTTAAAGATAACAATATCTGCTTAATATATAAGTCGAAAAAAATAATAACACGTTTCACATTCCGTTTAGGTTTTTTTCTTGATTTTTTCACATTTCTAATGTAAGATTTAACATGTTTGCACGTAAATTGAGTAAAAGTTTTATTCTGCGTCGGGGAATGCAGAAAAAGGAAGGAACAAAATGGACATATTTGTAGCTCTTAAGTATCTCGGAGGAATCTCGGTATTTCTCTTTGGCATGGACACAATGGGCAAGTATCTTGAAAAGCTGTCGGGCGGAAAACTTGAAACCGTTCTTTCAAAGCTTACCGTCAACAGATTTCTGGCTGTAATATTCGGTGCGATTGTTACCGCGGTCATTCAGTCGTCAAGCACAACCTCGGTTATGGTTGTCGGACTCGTAAACTCGGGTATTATGAAGCTTTCACAAGCTGTCGGTGTACTTATGGGCGCAAATATCGGAACAACGATCACATCGTGGATTTTGTCACTTGCAGGTATGGGGGACGAAGTCCCTTTTGTGCTTAAGCTCTTTAAGCCGTCGTCGCTTGTCGGCATTATGGGATTTGCGGGCATCATCTTAAAGATGGCATGCCGCAGCGAAAAGAAAAAAGACATCGGTACGATTCTTCTCGGATTTTCACTTCTTATGTTCGGTATGAGTGCAATGTCGGATGCGGTTGAGCCTCTTGCGGAGCTCCCCGAAGTCCGTAATCTTCTTATAAAATTTTCAAATCCGATTCTGGGTGTTCTTGCGGGACTTACAATTACCGCAATTATTCAAAGCTCGGCGGTTTCAATCGGTATTCTTCAGGCATTTTGTATATCCGGTGCGGTCACTTATTCCGCTGCCATTCCCATTATTATGGGACAGAATATAGGTACATGCGCAACGGCTCTCATATCCGCCGTCGGAGCTTCAAAAAACGGCAAAAGAGCATCGTTTGTGCATCTTTACTTCAATATGATAGGCACGGTGATTTTTCTTGCCGCATTTTATATTGCGGATGGGATATTTGATTTTGCTTTTGTGAATGAGTCAGCATCCGCATCGATGATAGCTCTTATCCACAGCCTTTTTAATATAGGTACGACGATAATTTTGTTCCCGTTTGCGGGAGCAATCGAAAAGCTTGCCGTGCTTACGGTTCCGGATACAAAGAAAAAATCGGATGAACAGGGCAACAAGGAATTTAAGCTTCTTGATGTGCGCTTCCTTGAAACACCCACATTTGCAATTGAGCAATGCAAGGTTGTTACGCTCAACATGGCAAATATTTCCCGTGCGGCTCTTTTTAACGCAATTGAAATTTTGAGGAGCTATGATCCCTCAAAAGCCAAGCTTGTCGAAGATCTTGAACAGGAAGCGGATGCTTATGAGGACGAACTCGGAAATTATCTTGTAAAGGTTACAAACAAGCGTCTTTCCAAAAAGGACAGTAACGCAGTCGCAAAGATTCTTCACTGCATAAGCGATTTTGAGCGAATATCAGACCATGCGTTAAACATTAAAGAGGCGGCAGCGGAGCTTCATACAAAGGGATATGCGTTCTCTGATGAAGCACAAAAAGAACTCGAAGTTCTCCAAAACGCGGTTCAGCAGATAATCTCTGATACTGTTTCCTCTTTTGCAACGGAAGATATTGAACTTGCACGCAAGATCGAGCCTCTTGAACAGGTTATCGACAACCTCACGCAGCAGATAAAGTCGCGTCACATCGAGCGTCTTGTAAACGGCAGATGTACGATAGAGCTTGGATTTATCCTTACGGATTTGATCACGAATTATGAAAGAATTTCCGACCATTGCTCAAATATCGCGATAGCCGTTATCCAGATGAACGAAGACATTTATGCGGCACATGAATATCTTGACAAGATCAAAACGGGCGGAGATGACGAATTTTCAAAGGAATACAGGGCAGACGAACAAAATTTCATGCTTCCCGAATTGCATTAACTTAGGATATAAGCTTTTTGCTTCGCTTTTTTTTCTGTATTTGGTATATGCAACGGGCTCGGATATGTTTTACATTTTTTTGTCGCCAAAAAAGAAAATAAATGGTATGATATCGGGGCAAAGCTTTTTTGCCCCGATAAGTGTTATAAAAAGTTTGTATGATTGCGGAGCAATCCGTGTATCATATCATAAAATATATGAAAAGAGATAAAAAGAAATGATTAAGGTTGTAAAGTTTGGAGGAAGCTCGCTTGCTTCCGCGGAACAGTTTGAAAAAGTGGGAAATATCATCAAGGCGGATCCCGACAGAAAATATGTTGTGCCTTCCGCGCCTGGAAAGAGATTCGCAAACGACACAAAAGTCACGGACATGCTTTATAAGTGCTATGAGCTTGCCGAAAACAATGCGGATTTTTCGGAAATGCTTTCACAAATAAAAGCACGTTACGATGAAATTATAAAAGGCTTAAATTTAAAAACCGATCTAAGCGGCGAATTTAAAATAATAGAAGAAAATTTTAAAAACAAAGCCGGTGTCCAATATGCCGCATCACGAGGAGAATATTTAAACGGAATTTTGATGGCGGAATACCTGGGGTACAATTTTTTGGACGCCGCAAGTGTTATACTGTTTGACGAAAAGGGAAATTTTTTGCCCGAAGAGACAAATAAAATCTTATCGGAAAAATTAAAGGAGCTTGACACGGTTGTCCTTCCGGGATTTTATGGGGCAACAAAGGACGGTATTGTAAAAACATTTTCAAGAGGCGGCTCCGATATAACCGGATCGATTCTTGCGAGAGCGGTTTCTGCGGATCTTTATGAAAACTGGACGGATGTTTCGGGATTTCTCGTTACCGATCCCAGAATTGTAAAAGACCCGCGTGTAATTACAACGATTACCTATAAGGAGCTCAGAGAACTTTCTTACATGGGTGCGACGGTGCTGCATGAGGATGCGATTTTCCCCGTACGCAAGAGCGGAATACCGATCAACATCAAAAATACAAATCATCCCGAGGATCCGGGCACGATGATTGTCGAAAACACATGCAAGCAGTCGGAATTTACGATTACGGGTGTTGCAGGCAAAAAGGGCTTTGTTTCGATAAATATCGAAAAAGACCAAATGAATTCCGAAATCGGCTTCGGCAGACGTGCGCTCCAGGCTTTTGAGGAATCGGGTATTTCTTTTGAGCATATGCCGTCGGGAATAGACACATTGTCCGTATTTGTGCACAAGCCCGAATTTGAAGGCAAGGAGCAGCAGGTACTTGCGGCTATTCACCGCCTTACAAATCCCGACAATATCGAAATAGATTCGGATGTTGCGCTTATTGCGGTTGTCGGCAGAAGCATGAAATCAAATCATGGTGTTGCAGCCAGAATTTTTGCGGCACTCGCACACAATCACATCAATATCAAGATGATCGATCAGGGTTCATCCGAGCTTAATATCATCATCGGTATATCAAACAACGATTTTGAAAATGCCATAAAAGCAATCTATGACATTTTTGTTACGGCGGCAATCTAGCCACATACCCGCTGTTGTCTCGGGACCCCGGGAGAAAGAAGAGCCGTGTATGAAAAAAGAGAAAACAAATATAAAGCTTAACGGAAAATTGGCAGTTTATTTTAACTGGCCGGTATATCTGCTTATTATCATTTTGTGCTTTGATATAACAATGTGCTTATTTTTCCCTGCAACAATACCTTTTGTGCTATTGTATACTTTGTTATATTCCGCAGTTTGTATTCTTGTTGCAATTTTTAAAAAACATGATGCGGTAACGGAGCTTGTTTTGTTTGCTGCGGAATTCAGTCGTGCCGAGCACCAAATGCTTAAAGAGCTTGATGTGCCCTTCGGACTTCTTGACCTAAACGGAAATCTGATATGGTCAAACAACGACTTAAAGGATCTGATTGCGATTGACAAGTGGCAAAACGTTCCGATAACAAAGATATTTAATAACGACACTTTGACTGTAATGCCGACCGTCGAAGAAGACGTAAATATGCATATTACGTACGGCAGAAGCAATTATCTTTTGAGACTCAGGCTTGTAACACCGTCCGAATACGGAGACATGGTACTTTGGAAATATGAGAATTTACCGGATGCACCGGAGGATTCGCTTGTTGCTCTTTTTCTTTATGACGAAACCGAAAGCGTTTCTTTAAACAGACGGGATTTTGACGACAAACTTATAACCGGACTTATTTATATCGATAATTTTGACGAAGCGTTTGAAAAAGCGGACGATGCGAGGCGTTCGATTGCGACTGCATGGGTGGAGCGTGAGATAAACAAATATATGAAGCCTTACGATGCAATAGTGAGAAAGCTCGAAAAGGACAGATATCTTTTTATCACAAAGCAAAAGCATTTGCTTCAAATGGAAAGCAATCGTTTTCAAATACTTGAAAACATCAGAAACTTAAACATCTATGATTTGTCTCTTACGGTTTCGGTCGGAGTAGGGGCAATTACGGATTCGTACAAGGCATCATACGAAACGGCGCATGCCGCAATCGATCTTGCGATGGGACGCGGCGGAGATCAGGCTGTGGTAAAAAGAGCAGCCGGCGTCACATATTTTGGCGGAACCACACAGGCACAGGAAAAATCCACGCGTGTCAAGGCACGTGTGAAAGCAGAGGCACTTTGCGAATATATAGAAGCCAAAGAAAAGGTTGTCGTAATGGGACATTCCATGGCCGATATAGATTCGGTGGGCGCAAGTGTCGGAATATACAGAATCGCAAAGGCATTAAACAAAAGAGCATATATCTGCATTACCGATCCCACTCTTCAGATTAAACAAACGATAGACAGATTTGCTGCCGATCCGGAATATGAAGAGGACATGTTTATTACCGGCGCAAATGCAAAAACAGTTGTCGACAATGAAACGCTTCTTGTTGTTGTGGATGTAAACAGACCGACATTTACGGATACTCCCGAGCTCTTAAAGCTTACCGAAACGGTTATTGTATTTGACCATCACAGACAAATGAGCGATAAAATCGAAGATACCGTACTTGCTTATATTGAGCCTTTTATTTCGTCAACGTGCGAGATGATTGCCGAAATGCTTCAATATGTCGAAAACGGCTTGAAGCTCAAGCCTCCGGAAGCCGATGTAATGTACGGCGGCATTATGATTGATACAAACAATTTCCTTGTCAAAGCGGGAGTAAGAACATTTGAAGCGGCGGCATTTTTGCGCCGTAACGGTGCGGACATAACAAGAATCCGCAAAAATTTCCGTTCGAATTACAACGAATATAAGGTACGTGCAGAGGCTGTTTCCGGTGCCGAGATTTTTATGGAACATTTTATTTTTGCAAAGTCAAACAGCGAAGGACTCGAAAGTCCCACGATCGTTGCGGCACAGGTTGCGGATGAGCTTCTCGGAATCAACGGAATAAGAGGTGCTTTTGTTTTTACCGAATATAATGACAAAATATACGTAAGCGCCCGTTCGATTGACGAATTGAATGTTCAGGTGCTTACGGAAAAACTCGGCGGCGGCGGACATATGAGCTCCGCAGGCGTTCAGTTTGAAAATATAACGATTGACGAGGCAATTGAAAAAGTTAAACAGGTTATTGTACAAATGAAGGAAAATAAGGAGATAAAGTGATTTATGGAAATAATTCTGTTAAAAGACGTTAAGACGCTCGGAAAAAGCGGACAGATAGTTAAGGTAAGCGACGGATATGCAAGAAATTTCATTATCCCGAAGGGACTCGGTGTCGAAAAAACACCGAAGACGTTAAACGATTTAAAAGCAAAGCAGCTTGCGGAGGCAAAACGTGAGCAGGAGCTCCTTGACGAGGCAGTGCTTCTTTCAGACAAGATTAAATCGGGCAGTGTTACTCTTTCAATCAAGAGCGGAGAGGGCGGAAGAACGTTCGGTTCGGTTTCCGCAAAGGAAATTGCCGCCGCAGTAAAGACACAGATGGGATTTGACTTTGACAAAAAGAAAATGGTATTGCCTGAGCCCATTAAAAATATCGGAACATATCATATTCCCGTCAAGCTTCATCCTCAGGTTACATCGGAGCTTGTGGTTAAGGTGATCGGAGAATAAGCGAAAATTGATTTTGGAGGCATAATGGAAGAAAATGTATTAAAGAGAGTAATGCCTCACAGCCATGAGGCGGAACAATCCGTAATCGGCTCTATGATTATGGATAAAGATGCCGTTTTTACCGCAACGGATTATCTGATTGCCGATGACTTTTATGAGCAGGAATTTAAAGCGATGTTTGAAGCCTCGGTTGCGCTTTCCCAAAAAGGAATGGCAATAGACCCGACCACGCTTACGGACAAACTTAGGGAAATGGGGGTTGCACCCGAGCTTTGCGGACTGGAAAACATAAACAGGGTGATTTCTGAGACTCCGACTTCGGCAAACGTAAAGCATTATGTTGACATTGTTCTTTCAAAGTCAAAGGAAAGAAGATTAATAAAAACACTTGAAACGCTCAGAGACAAGGCATTTCAGGGAAATACGGATGTTGATGTACTCTTTGAAGAAGCAGAAAAAGAAATTTTTAATCTTGTACAAAACCGTGGTTCATCCGATTTTGAAGATATACGTGACATTGTTTACAGAGGTTTGCGCCGTATCGAACTTGCGGCAAAAAACAATTCAAGAATAACGGGTATTGCGACGGGACTGAGGGACCTGGATTTTAAGCTCTCGGGTCTTCAAAAGTCGGATCTTATATTGCTTGCCGCACGTCCGTCAATGGGTAAAACGGCGCTCGCGCTTAATATCGCAAATTATGTTGCCGTAAAATCGCACATTCCGACGGCTATCTTTAGTCTTGAAATGTCAAAGGAAACTCTTCTTAACAGAATGTTTTCGATGAATTCCGGTGTAAATTCCGAAACAATCAGAACGGGACAGTTAAAGGACACCGAATGGTATGATTTGACGCAGGCTGCAAAAGAGCTGACGAATGCGCCGCTTTATATAGACGAAACTCCGGGAATAAAGCCCGGGGAGCTCAGAACAAAGTGCCGAAAATTAAAAATAGAAAAAAATCTTGGCCTCGTCATGATAGATTACCTGCAGTTGATGTCGGGTTCGAGCACGAGAAACGAATCAAGACAAAACGAAGTAGCGGAAATTTCGAGATCCCTAAAAGCGCTTGCAAGAGAAATAAATTGTCCGGTTGTTGCACTTTCGCAGCTTTCGCGTGCCGTTGAATCACGTGACAACAAGCGGCCGATGCTTTCGGATTTGCGTGAATCGGGATCGATTGAGCAGGATGCCGACGTTGTAATGTTTATTTATCGTGACGAATATTACAATAAGGATTCCGAAGACAAGGGTGTTGCGGAGGTCATTGTCGCAAAACAAAGAAACGGTACGACGGGGCCGATTCGTCTCAAATGGATGGGTGAACTTCAAAAATTTGCAACGCTTGAACAGATTAGGACAAACGACGAAGACGAGTGAAAATTCAAAATTCGTCCGCAAATACCGGCTGCAGAGCATATAAAAAAAGAAGCCTTAAAAAAGGCTTCTTTTTGTTTTTGATTATGCCTGTTCAATTGAACCTGTAGGGCAGGCTGCAGCGCAGGAACCGCAATCGAGACATGCGTCTGCGTCGATCTCGTAATGATCTTCACCTTCGGAAATAGCGCCCACGGGGCATTCAGCCGCACAAGCTCCGCAGCTTACGCAACCGTCGTTAATCTTGTATGCCATGATTAAATCCTCCTATTGATTTTGAAAAGTTGTTTGCTTTGTGCTTTTTTAAAAAGCAATTGTATTATATCATTACATATTGTTTTTGCAAGTAAAAAAAACGAAAAGACACAAATGACATATTTCACAACAAGATAAGTTGACTAAAGGATTTTTAGGTTATATAATCAACCCAAAAAATACGGAGGTGACTTAATATGATTACAAAAGACATGACAATTGCCGAGCTTGTGAATATCAACCAAAATATTATCGGCATTCTTTTAAATGCCGGAATGCATTGTGTCGGATGTCCTTCGGCTCAGGGCGAGACCCTTGAAGAGGCCTGCATGGTTCACGGAATCGATGTTGATTCGCTTGTTGACCAAATTAATGCTTATCTTGGGAAATAAATCTTTTTATGGCATTGTTTTTGATAAGAACCTTAAAATGTTCGTCAAAAAAAGCATTGGCCGGACCGCATGTGCGTACATATGTTCCGTATTCGGAGCATATGTTGCATATGGCGTTAAAATCCATAAATGTATTTCTGCCGATATCCAACAGAAGCAGGTATTTTTTGTCCTGAGTCGACCTATAGAGAGTGCTTTTTCCGCGGTATATCGGTGAAATCGCATTTGCAAGACGTTTTATGTCCGAAAGATTGTCAAATGCAAAGCATTCATGAGTTATATAAGGACATACGTCATCTTTTGGAATTTTCTTCTTTTTGGAAGCTTCCTTTTTATCGGGGGCTTCATTTTTTTGGGCGGCAATACCGTTTGTTATAAGCTTTTGGACAGAGGAAAACGCATTTAATATGTCCAGCATGGTTTGAGCATTTGAAATATTTGATATTTTATTGTCGCATTCGGAATTGTTTTCTGACACATCTTCCGATTCGTAATCCGCAGGAGTTTCGCCGTCATCGATATCGGACAAATTGACATTTTCAAAATCTATCCGGTGTGTAATGTCGTCGGTCTTTGTTACAAGGAGCATAAGTGAATCCTGAGACATTGGTATGGCTTCGATGATAAGCGGAATACCGTTTGTATCAAAATCAAGATCAATCGACGCGGCAATCAAAAGCTCGGTAAACAAAGCCCTGACTTTTTCGGAGTCATATGCAAGTTCGTATATCTCGAGCTTTCTAATGGAAAGATCTTCTTTTGTTAAAAGGCACTTTATTTGATTTTCGTTTATTTTTTTGATTGTCATGATTATCTCCTATTGTGACATGTAAGTATATCCATTGCAAATGCAAAAGTCAATAAATAATCTCAAAAGTAACGGTATGTTTGATTGTGCAAAATGTATAGTTTTATTTGCGTTTTTTGGTTATTTAGGATATTGATAAGGCAGCGATAAAAAAATATACTGTATGCGTGATTTCGAATTATAAAAAAGCATAAAATGCAGAAAGGAGATAAAGGATCATGCAAATTGATATCGACGGGCATCTTGTTCTCAAGGTTCTGAAGGAGAACCGATACGGAGCGGTGGTGCTTGCCGAACATACGGAGCTTAAAGCAAGGCGCATAATTAAGTGCATTACAAAAGATCATCCCGATCGCGATTTGTTATTTAAAGAAGCGATTATATTGCAAAAATTTAAAAATCCTCAAATTCCGATTGTCTATGACATTTGGAAAAAAGACGGATTTACATTTCTTTCCGAGGAATTTATCGAAGGAGAGTCCCTCAAAAATTATCTTAATCGAAAAAATTCCATTACAGATTCTGAACTTCTGGATCTTTCGATCCAATTATCCGAAATCCTGATTTATATTCATAATCCGGCGCATCCCGTACTCCATCTTGACCTGAAACCGGAAAATATAATTATATCCGAAAGAAAAGCCATGCTGATTGATTTTGGCAGTGCTGTTTGTTGCAAAAAAAATATGTCGGATACATTTATTTATGGGACAAAGGGGTACTCGGCTCCCGAGCAGACGGAAGGCAAAAGGCTTTCCTTTGCCACGGATATTTATGCTCTCGGAAAAATATTTGAATACCTGCTTATGTTTACGCCCATAGCACCGGCAGGATTTAAGAAGATTGTGAATAAGGCTTTACGAAAAAGAAAGACGCTGTATTTGAAGGCAGGTGAAGTAAGGGACGATCTTGTTAAACTTAAAAAAAGCCGCAGACTCAAAAAAAATGCCGAAGGTATATGGATTGCGGTTACAGGTGTTCCGACCTCGTATCACGGCACCTGGTTTGCGCTTATGCTGGCTGAGCTCTTACAAAAGAAAGGACGTGTTCTTCTGCTTGATTGCAACGAAAACGGAAATCTTGAGTTTGTTGAGGAGAGGAATGCGCTTACGGAATCACAAAATTATTCTTTTAATCTTGACAGGATTACCGTGGGCAAGCGTGTGCTTGCCGAAGACGTCAAAAGATGGCGGGGGAGAGACTATCAATATGTTATTTGTGATTTTGGAAGTGAACTTTCGGATACCGCAGAAATACGTTTTTCAAAAAAGTATCTTGTCGGAAGCCTGCAGCCATGGACCGTCAGTGAATGGGATACCGCACTTTCAAGTTCCGGATACGGTAAGAAGACCGGAGTCATAATTACGGAAGGCGAAAAGCGGTTTGGCCCGCATGCCATGGCAAAATGTGATGTTATAAGAATTAATGCCCTTAAAATATCACGAAAAGTAACCGGTTGTATCTTAAGAGGATTAAAATAGGATATTTGCTCGTCACAAAGCTTAAGTCTTGTATTATTCAATCGGTGAGAAAAAACAGTATTTAATAGCCCGTGCATCTGTCCGCAAAACGATGAGCGGGCTTTTTTTGTATATATGTAAATTAAATATAAATGTAGGCATTGTCTGTTTTGTGGCTTAAATATACGCTCTCAAGCTGTCTTATGATTACTTTTTTGGGATAAATAAAGCGTTCTTTGTGACTTAAGAGCAATTTTTCTGCGGGGAGAGATTTTAAAAATTCGATTTCGTCCTTCAATAAATTCTTGTTGTAAATTTGTTTATTGTCTTTTTCGGCGGAATAAGCGGCATCGCCCAAAAAAGCAAATTCGTCGTTTATTGACATTATGATGCAGCCTTTTGCATGAGAAGACGGGATAGGGGAAAGCTTTATTTCTGTTCCGTCTGAAAATGTGATGGGAAAAGTGACCGGAATTCCTTTTTTGATATGCTTTATTGTTTCGGTGCTGCCGTAAATTTCCGGTGAATCGATATTTATAATGTTTCCCGTGTGATCGGAATGAAAATGCGAGAGTACAAAAACAGGCGATTTATCGGGATTGTTTAAAAGTATCTCATTTAATTCGGATAAAGGCTCTTTATTTGCTCCCACATCAAATATAAAAATTTTTGTGTCACCCATGACTATTCCTATATCTGAGGAAAGAGGGTCTGAATTTGCTTTGATATATGAGATTTGGTCATTAATTTTTGTGTACATATATAATACGGCTTTCGTTTATGGTGCAGTGGGCTTTTGATGCTTATGATGCGCGCAAATAAAGGATATCAGCAATCCCTTTTGCTATATGCTTAAAACCGGCTTCCGATAAGTTATATCATAAGCATACAAAGCTTCAGGCAATTTTTTTATGATTATAACACAA
>CAVJHK010000006.1:65345-66169 GCA_963649295.1 Lachnospiraceae bacterium
GGGATAAACTTTGGCATGTTTATTGCATCGCTTGTATTAAAGGCAAAAGGCAATGCAATTCGTTATCCCAAGGGTGAACTTATTACGGGAACGGTCGCAAAGGTACAGGTTTCAAAGGAAACAGGTAAACGCCTTCGCGATTACGGCCACAAAATGCTTATTTTGTATCAAATATATGCAAATCTTACGGCAACTTTTCCTTTGCTCGGAATACTGGGAACCGTTGCGGCACTAATAACCGTTGCGGAATCTCCGGATTTAATGCAAAATTTGATGGTTGCGCTTACAACAACGCTTAACGGTGTTATATTTGCGATTATATTTAAGTGCCTTGACGCAATTATTTCGGCACCGCTTGATTCGTTCCTCGGAGTTGTCGATTCGGTTGAGGACTTGCTTGAGGAGGCGGGGAAGGGTGATATCGAAATCGTCGATGTCCAAAATACGGAAAAAGCGGGTAAAGATAAATTAAGCACGGAAGATATAAGCAAAAATGCCGCAAACGAATTAAAGATTGTTGAAGAAAAAATAATTTTGGTTTCCGAAACGGGAGAAGAAAATGAGAAAGAGACGAACGCGTGATATTGTAATCGAGCTTACGTCTTTACTCGATATCGTAATGATTTTGATTTTTGCCGTTATGATAGAAAATAGCAAGCTTGTTAAGCAAAGCAAGGAAAAACTTGATACGGCAACAAAGCAGATTGAACAAATGACCGAAGACGAAAAAGCAAATGCGGAAGAATATGCTGCTTCCTTATCCGAAAAAGACTTACAGATCTTGGGTGCGCTTGAGTCTTTAAGCATAAAGGAAGGGGAGCTTG
>CAVJHK010000006.1:66212-66950 GCA_963649295.1 Lachnospiraceae bacterium
GACGCAAAAGAATATATTGTTCAAAAAGAAACAGAGCTCACGGCAGCGGAAAATACGATAACAGCTCTTGAGGATGAAAAAGACGATATTTCCGAAGAACTCAAAATTGCCCTTCGCAAGCTTTCGGAAGGCGAAGTGGAGGAGCTGATCGCAAAAATCAAAAATGCGGAGCTCAAAAATGCCGGATATGAATATATGGAGAGTCTTGTTGTCGTATATAACGTCGGAATCGAAAGCATATACGAAAGCGATACGGATGACGTGCCTCTTTACCGGACACTCAAAATGTCAAGATCGGGGACAACGGACGAAGACTTATTTTATGAATTTAACGATTCGACAGCCCGCAGTATGGCAATAGACGAAATGAAGGTGAAGCTTGTTGCGGGAATAGATAATGTAATAAACAGAGCTTCGGAAGACGTAAATATTTATATTATTCTTACCTATTACAGCAACGACAGGACGCTTTATGTGGACAGACTGCGTATAAACGAAGCTCTTGTCGAAATTACCGGAAAATATGCGGGTGAAGTTTCATACAAAATCAACGTACTTAGTGAATAAAAATAAACTGTTGTATTTTATCGGAAATTAAAAACCAACTTCCGATAAGTTATGTGATGGAATCGTTATGCAGCAATCATATATAAAATGACAAAGCAATTGACATAATAAATAACATTGAAAGAGAGGCTTGTTTAAAATGAAAAAGATTTTCAGAACAATTTTTACCCT
>CAVJHK010000007.1:0-5275 GCA_963649295.1 Lachnospiraceae bacterium
ATTTTTTCCGTATTTTACACGAATATCGGAAATCTGCTCACAAATCGAAAGGCATTTTTTTCGTAATCTTAACTCCTTTGCTTCCAAATCCTTTATATATTCGTCATACCGGTTAAGCTTGTTTAAACGCGCTTCCGCATTTTCCATATACAAAAGCACATCCGATATCGAGCCGTTAATTTTGGCATATTTATTTTTTAAATTGTTGATTTTGTCAAGACGCTCACTAACCTCGTTAAAACGAGCCTCAAAGTTTTCAAGTTCGTCAAGGTAACAATCCGCATCGCGTTTAAAATCGGAAAGCAAATCAGATGCGCTTTTTAATGTATTATACATTTCAAAAAGGCGGTTATCGTATTCCGTAACACGCGAAAGTGAATGAAGTGCCGCATTTATATAATCTTCCGCATTTCCGTCATTGTCATAAGACACAGCAGCAACGCTTTTTGAGAGTGAATCGATTATCTGCCTGGAATTTGAAAGCATCTTAAATTCCGCCGATAATTCTTCATCTTCACCGCTCTTTAATGCCGCACTTTTTATTTCGTTTATTGCAAATTCAAGGTAGTCCGCGTCATTGTCTTCTTTGCCCACAGATTCCTTTTCGTATGCAATTTCTTTTTTTATATTTTTCCAGTTTTCGTATTCTGTTTTTAATTCAGTAAGATAAGGCTTTAATTCATCGCCGGCATATTTATCTATAATTCCCACATGAGCGGAAGATTTGAGTAACGATTGATGTTCATTTTGCCCGTGAATGTCAATAAGAAGCGCAGAACTTGATTTTAATTCGTTAAGACTCACCGTTTCACCGTTTATGCGGCATATGCTCTTTCCCTCTTTGGTAATTTTGCGGGAAATATGAATTTCTCCCTCATCCGGATAAATATCATTTTCCGAAAGCATCGCTTTTACTTCGTCACTTATTCCCGTAAAGTCAAGCTCCACAAGAGCATAATCAGCCCCGTACCTGATTATGTCCTTGGATGTCTTTTCACCCAGGGCCGCATTTACGGAGCCGATTAAAATCGATTTTCCCGCACCGGTTTCACCGGTCAGGATATTTAATTTTTCTTTATATTCTACATCTGTCTCATCGATAATCGCAAAATTTTTAACAAATAATCTGCTTAACAATTGAAGTCCTCCAAAAGCACTATTTTGTAACTTTTACGATGCACTCCAAGGTACGCCCGTTTACCTTTGCCGTAACAACCGTCATTCCTACTTTTCTGGATGTAATCGTACCGTTTGCAATTTCACAAATCGAAGGATCGTCAACTTCCCACCTTACCGTTCCCGTAACACCGTCAAGATAAATCCTGTTATAGGTAGAATAAACGGGCATTTCGATATATGTACGGCTGAGTCCCAAAACCGTAACCGAAATCGTTGCCGTTTTGCCGGATGTGGTCATAACCTGAATTGTCGTTTGTCCGATTGTATTTGCCTTAATCGTACCATATTCATCCACAGATGCAATAGTATCATTGTTGGTTGTCCACGTCAATTCATCTGTTGAAGAAACAGGCTTTATTGCCGTGGTAATTGTTTTTGATTCGCCCGGAAGAAGCGAAATTTCGGAATCCGAGACACTTATTCCCGTGGCACTCACAGGGTCAATTACGTTAAGATAACATAACGCATATTGTCCGGAGTTGTCGAGAGCGCTTGCCATTACCCAGGCTGTGCCCTTTTTAATGCCGGTAACAACTCCGTTTGAATCGATTATCGCATACGTTGTATCTTCGACACGCTCGTTGTTTACAATCGTATATTTGATTTCGGTATATGTTGCGTCATCCGGTACAACGATTCCCGTAACGCTTATTTTTTCTCCTACCACAACTGTCTCATAGCTTGAACTTAAGCGAATTCCGGATACTTCTTTAACAACTTCTATTTTTACTGTTGCGGATGCGTCGCCCGTAGCCGCTTCTACGGTTATAATTGTTTCGCCGTAGCCCATTCCCGTTACGACACCATATTTGTCGACCGTTGCAACGCTTTCGTCATCCGAATACCAATCAAGCTCCGTATCGGAAACCGTATCCCTGTTTGAAATCGCTGCCTCTATCTTAACCGTCTTCCCGAGTCCCAAAATATAGGATGTGGGTTCAACAGTAATTATTTGGATTAGTTCTTCCACCTTTACCATACAAAAGGCACTGTAGCCGCCGTCAACTGATGTACACGAAATTACCGTATATCCGCCCTTTATACCGGTTACCGTTCCCGCTTCGTTTACCGCAGCAACTGCAGGGTCAAGTGATTCCCATCTTACTTCGGTATTTGATGCGTCTGCGGGAGTAAATATAACATCAAGAGTATATTTTTCACCGACATCTATTACGATAGAATCGTCGTCAAGCTGTATTCCGCTTGCACCCGAAAGCACCGTAACCGTACAGAACGAATTTTTGCCGCTCTGGGTCGATACCATTACGGTTGTGGAACCCGGTGTCACACCGAGTAATCTGCCTGTCGAAGAAACGGATACCACTTTCGGATCGAGGCTTTGCCACGTAAGCGACGCTTCAGTGGCATTTGCCGGAGTTAATGTGACACCCAAATCAAAATATTCCCCGACATTCATCGTAACCGCCGTATAATTAAGCGTTACGCCCGTCGCAACCTGCTTTACCGTAACGGTACACAAATCCCAATATTTCCCGTCTTCGGTCATTACCATAAACGTAGTCGAGCCCGTATTTCTTGCTGTAACAAGAAGCGTATGATCCGAGCCTTCCGTAACAGATATTACGGATGAATCAAAAACCGAAATCGTAATTACGTCATCGCTTGCATTCTTTGGCTCTATAACATAGGGAAGCCTGTATACCTCGCCGTTATAAAGCTCAAGTTCATGGGAATCAAGAGTTATTCCCGTAACACCCTGCAATACCGTAACCGTACATACGGCATAATATTCGGGATTAAGAACGGATTGCGCAATAATCGTTGCTTCGCCGTCTCCCACAATCGTAAGCTTACCGTTAGAGTCAACGGTTACAACGGTCGGCTTTGACGATGACCAGAGTACGCTTGAATCGGATGCGTTGTTTGGGCTTAAATATGCATAAAGCTGATATGTGCCCGTGCTTTCGGGAAGTTGAAGCGTATATTCCGAAAGCGTGATTCCCGTAACCTCCTGAAATACCGTAACTTCACAATATCCGCATACAATATTGTTCGGATTTATTGCCGTAAGTATTGCCGTTCCGGGCTTCAATGCACAAATCGTTGCGGACGTGCCGGTATTTATATTATCGACAAACGAGAATATGGTGGGATCAGACGAAACCCAGGTAAGCTCCGTCGAATCTCCCGTAAACTGGGCAATTATTGTCTTATAATCCCCTATTTCTATTTCCGCCTTTGTGGGCGACAATGTGATTGCCGTTGCAGTGTTTTTGACGGTAACCTTGGCATAAGCATTCTTTTCGACGCCGTCAATAATTTGATATGCTCTTATCGTAACGACACCGCGTTTTTTTGCTTTTACGAGAACCGAACCGTAGCCGTTGTCCGAAACCTCGGCAATCGATGTGTCAAGGCTTTCCCAATAAATGTCATAGTCCCTGTTTGTGCATGCCGCATAAATCGGATATTCACCGCCGGCATACATTGTAAATTCGGCAGAACCGTCTGATGCAAGCAACGAATTGTTTATCGAAAGATAATCTATAACATGCACCGTATATACAACATCCGAAATCGTTGTACTTATCGAAGGCGGATAGAGTGAGCTTTGGCTTCCACCCGTATATTTTATGGTAATTTTTGATGTGCCGACCGATTTTGCGGTAATAATACCGGTATTCTTGTTTATTTCGGCATAAAGCGTAGAATTTCCGTCATAAGAAAAGCTGAAAAGCTTTGTCCAGGCATCCACGGGGATATTGGAATTTCCGAGCACATCGTAAGTATCTCCGACATTCATATAAATCGTCGTATCGGAAAGCGAAAGCATAACGGCAACATCATAAACAACCCTGTTTCTCGTTTCCTTTTCGTTAAAGCCCGTATTTGCCTCACCTATGATCTTATAGGTTCCGGCGGTCACACCCGTAAAATTAAGCACTCCCGAATTTTCGCTTATACTGTAGGTTAGGCGCGATGTATCATTTTTGCTTATTTCCTTAAGTCCGCCGTTCTTGTCGACAACATAAACCGACCAGGAGAGATTTGTTGCCTTTTTTGCATTCGAATAAATCGTAAAATTGCTTGTATAAACTGTTCCGAGATCGACGGTCTGTGTGAACATGGTCAAAGGATTGTAGGACGTACTTGTCTGATCATTATTTTCAGGATTCACGCTTCCGACCGGAGCCACAAGCACATAAAACGAAGCCGTGTCCGCATTCTGACCTGTGGTGCTGAGTGTTACTCGCGTATATCCCGCGCCTTTAACATAAAGCTTTCCGTTTGAATAAGCAACAACTGAATCATTATATTCCTTATCGTCCACGGCAACAATCGTATCCGTTGTAACAGCCGTGCTGTCCATATACAAAATATCAAGCTGATAATAATCCGTATCAAGCGGATAATTTCTCTGGTCAAGAAACAATACCTTGTCACTGTAGCCCGAAAGTCCCGTTTCTTCCCACTCCGCATCCGTTTGAATAATTTCAAAAGCAACGTGAATCGTGATTGTCGCATATCTTACGGTTCCGTTTTCCTTAATCGTAACGCTTACTGTCGCACGCCCCGGTCCCACACGCTTAATCACCGCCGAGTTGTCGTTTAGATTCGTGTCATTTTCTATTTCAATAACATTATTTCCCGCACCGACAACCGAAAATTCCATTGTCGTACCTTCCGCAAAAGGCGCATCCATGCTGTCCGCTTTATATACACGTGAAACCGCAAGCGTGAATTTTGATGTGTCAAGGTCGAGCACCGAACCCTGATCCACATAAGCATTACCGGAAGACGAGTTGTCAAAAAAGACGATTTTCATGTCTTCGTCAGCCGCATATACCGCTTTTCCGGCAAAATATTTACTGTTATTTTTAAATATTCCCTTATTAAAGCCTTTTACATCAAATGTTTCATCAAATGCTTTTAAAGAATCAAGATTTGCATATTTACGTGCTTCCGAGGCAGTGTCACCCGTATCCCCATTAACGCTTTCGATTTTTGTAATTGTATTAACCGAATATGCGGATGACATATCAAAAAACGACGTCGATGCAACAATCGCCGCTGCTATAAAAAAACATAAAAAGTTCATTATGTATTTTTTCATAAATCATTTCCTCCTTCGGTC
>CAVJHK010000007.1:5285-11180 GCA_963649295.1 Lachnospiraceae bacterium
AAAAAAAACAAAAACCGATAAATAAAATGAACGTAAAAATTATAATCCATTTATTTTATCGGCATTTTTTTGTTATGTATTAACAATCCAAAATATTTTTATTCTCCGTCATAGCTTGTATAAACATCCTGAACGTCGTCATCGTCATCAAGCATATCAAGAATACGATTTAAACACTTTATGTCTTCCTCGTCGTCAAGTGTTCCGTAATTTTGGGGAATGAGCGTGATTTCTGCGGATTCCGTCTTTATCTTTGCGTCTTCAAGTGCAAGAACAACACGGCTAAAATCATCCGGTGCGGTAAGAATTTCAAAGCTGTCTTCGGTTTCTTCAAGGTCCTCCGCTCCCGCATCCGCAACAATCATAAACAAATCGTCCGCATCAAGATCACATTCTTCCTTATCTATTATAATCTGACCCTTTTCGTCAAACATAAACGATACGCATCCCATGTTTCCGATGCTTCCCTTGCCCTTTGTAAAAGCACTTCTTACGTTTGCTGCCGTTCTGTTTTTGTTGTCCGTAAGAGCATCAACGATGATTGCGATTCCGCCGGGGCCGTAGCCTTCGTATCTTACATGCTCATAATTGACGTTTTGTCCGTCGCCCGCAGCCTTTTTGATACTGCGCTCGATTGTGTCGTTTGACATGTTGTTTGCTTTTGCTTTTGCGATAATATCCTTTAATTTACTGTTGTTTGCCGGATCCGGTCCGCCGCCTTCCTTTACGGCAACGGCAATTTCACGGCCGAGCTTTGTAAATACCTTGCCCTTTGCGGCATCATTTTTTTCCTTTTTGTGCTTAATGTTTGCAAATTTTGAATGTCCTGACATAAATTTTCCTTCCGATCTTTAAATTTATCCCGTAGATTTTATTACAACCGATACTTTTTAGTCAATAGAAACTTTACGAATGTTTATGGTGATTGCACAAGTGCCTGTTACCTGACAAGCTTCTCAATTTCCTGCATAACTTTGTCAACGTCTTCTTTTGTGCGTATCGCACACATTATTGTGTCATCGCCTGCAATGCATCCGACAACGGGCGGAATTTTAAGTGCGTCGAGAGCCGCAGCCGCAGCCATTGCCATTCCGGGGACGGTTTTAATGACAAGAATATTTTCTGCCTTATCCATCGAAACATACGCTTCCGACAATACCCTTACAAGCTTTTTGTTGTTTGAATTAAGATTTTCGTTTCCCGTCACAACATATCTTATGTCACCGTTCTCATCAGCCATTTTGGTGAGCCTAAGTTCTTTAATGTCACGCGACGCCGTCGCCTGCGTCACAAGAAAGCCTTCTTCATTCAGTCTTTTTACCAGTTCTTCCTGAGTGCCTATATTTTCGTTTTCGATTATTCTTTTGATCTTTGCATGTCTGCTTGACTTTTTTTCTGGCATCTTAATCTCCTTTAAGACAGCTTATATGTCAATGTTTCAAAAAAAGTTTTTTTGTCCGTTTTTATGAGTTCAACAATTCTTTCGGATCTCTTTACTGTTATTTTATCACCTTTTGCAAGTTTTATAAATGATTGTCCGTCAAGTGTCACACCGAGATCAACGTTTTCCGTATTTCTTTCAGGCAAAAGCTCCACGGAAACAACATCCGTATCCGACGCTATTATCGGTCTTCCGTTAAGGGAATGTGAACAAATCGGCGTAATAAGAATCATTTTCGATTCGGGTGCGCAGATACTGCCGCCGGCCGACAAACTGTATCCCGTCGAGCCCGTAGGAGTCGCAAGAATAATTCCGTCACCGGATACCGAAAGCACGTTTATGCCGTTTATGCTGACTTCAAGCCTTATGATCCTTGAATATCCGTTTCTCGTGACAACGGCATCGTTAAATACCGTTGAAAGCGGCAAATCATTTAAAAACACGTCAAGCATCATTCTTTTTTCGGTAATGTATTCATTAGAAAGAAGGCACTTAATCGCATTTTTTATGTCAATTATTTCCGCGCCCGTAAGAAATCCAATGGTTCCCGTGTTTATTCCGAATATCCTGACTTTTTTTCCTTTTATCTTGGAAACCGTCCTCATAATCGTTCCGTCACCGCCGAGAACTATAATCGCATCAAAGTCATCCATTTCCGGATATTCGGATGTTTCGTCAAATAACGAATAACTTACACCGTTTGCTTTAAGTTCACCTATTACACTCTTTAAGATATTTCCGCCCGGATCTTTGTTTTCGTTTGATGCTATCAAATATTTCTTATTCATTTTCCGGTACCTTTCCGATATATATAAGATATTCGATGTTGCCGTTCGGTCCTTTGATCGGAGAATCCGTTACTCCGTATATCTTAAATCCCAATAAACATGCAAAATTTTTTATATCATCCAAAACTTTTTTTCTGACCTTTTCGTCATTTATGACGCCTTTTTTCGAAAGAAATTTCTTTCCTGCTTCAAATTGTGGTTTTACAAGGCATACGGCACGTCCGTAAGAACTCAGTAAATTAAAAATTACCGGCAAAACCTTTGTAAGCGATATAAACGAAACATCGCACGATATAAAATCAAAAGGCTCACAATTTAAAGAATCAAGCGTAACATAACGTATATTTGTCTGCTCAATCGAAATTACACGTGGATCCGCAAGTAATTTTGGGGCGAGTTGCTCCGTTCCGACATCGATTGCATAAACCGATTTTGCGCCATATAAAAGCATACAATCCGTAAATCCACCCGTTGAAGCACCTATATCCGCACATATTAAATCTTTGATATCGATATCAAAAAATTCTATCGCTTTTTCAAGCTTTAATCCGCCGCGGCTCACATATTTAAGCATTTCTCCGGTAATTAAAATTTCAGAGTCTTCAGGAACACTTTCAGAGGGCTTAACAGCAACACGTCCGTTAACCGTAACCTGCCCGTTTTTTATGAGTTCTTTTGCCCTTTCCCGAGACGAAACAATATTCTTTTTAACCAAAATTACGTCTAATCTTTCCATATATTTCTTTGGGATTAAGTCCGTAAAGCTTCAAAAGTTCGCTTCTTTTTCCCTGTTCGATAAATGTGTCATTAAGCGCCGCAGAAATGAATTTAGGTTTAAAATTGTTTTCGGAAATAATTTCCGAAACCGCTTCTCCGTAGCCTCCGCGCCTAATGTTGTCTTCAAGTGTCACTATAACTTTATGTCCTTCTGCGGCTTTTATAATCGCTTCCTTATCTATCGGCGACACAAATCTCGCATTGTAAAGAGATACGCTTATTCCGTCATTTTCAAGTTTTTCTTTTATAAAAAGCGCCTGTTCCATAGTTGCGCCGACCGCAAATACGGCAACGTCATTCCCCGCAGAAATTTGTGTAACCTTTCCGTAAACCACATCTGGTACCGGAACTTTTCCCGCCAGTTCCCCTTCCGCACCTTTTTGGTATCTTATCGCAACAGGCTTATTTAATGTAAACGCAAATTCGAGCATTTTTTTAAGCTCCGCCGTATTTACGGGAGCCATAACCGTAAGGTTGGGAATATGTGACAGGTATGATAAGTCAAATATTCCCTGGTGTGTCTCTCCGTCTTCCCCTGTAATTCCGGCTCTGTCGATCGCAAAAACAACAGGCTTTAGTGTCAGACATACATCGTGCAAAATTTCATCATAGGCACGCTGCAAAAATGTCGAATAAATGGCACAAACAGGTTTAAGTCCGTTTGCCGCAAGCGCCGCCGCAAACGTAACGGCATGCTGTTCCGCAATTCCGACGTCAAAAAATCTTTCCGGGAAATTCTCTTTAAATTTTCTGAGCCCCGTGCCGAATTCCATTGAAGCGCTTATCGCAACAACCTGTTTGTCTTTTTCTCCGATTTCCGTTATCGTATCCGAAAAAGTATCCGTAAATGTTTTTGAATTCCCGGATTTTATTAATTTTCCCGTTTCGATATCAAATCTGCCGACGCCGTGAAACTTACCCGGATTTTTTTCGGCGGGCAAATAGCCTTTTCCTTTTTTTGTTACAACATGAATAAGAACGGGCTTATTTACGTTTGAGGCATTTTTTAAGGCCGCAAGAACTTGATTTACGTTATGTCCGTCAATCGGCCCGATATAAGTAATTCCGAGATTTTCAAAAAACATTCCGTCGACAAAAAACGACTTAAACGAATCTTTTATATGTTTAAGACGCATTGTGATTTCGGACCCCAGACTTTTTTCCAGATCTTCCTTAAGCTTCATGTAAGACTTTTTGGTACGAAGGTGACCAAGATAAACCGCAAGTCCGCCCTCGTTTTTGTCTATCGACATTTCGTTGTCGTTCAAAATGACAATCATGTTCGACTTAAACTTACCGATGTTGTTTAAGGCTTCCATCGTAAGTCCGCCGCCCATTGCCCCGTCTCCGACGAGCGCAACCACTTTATAATTTTCTTTTTTTAAGTCCCTTGCCGCAACAAATCCCGCAGCCACCGAAACAGCCGTCGAGCTGTGTCCCGTGTTGAAACTGTCGCAGGGACTTTCCGTAATTTTCGGAAAGCCCGAAAGTCCGTTATATTGCCTTAAGTCCTCAAAATTTTTTCTTCCGGTCAGTATTTTATGGACATACGACTGATGCCCGACATCAAATATAAGCTTATCCTTCGGAAAATCAAGAAATTTGTGAATTGCGATTGTGAGCTCCACAACGCCCAAATTTGATGACAAGTGCCCGCCCGTTTTTGATATGTTTTCGATCAAAAACTGTCTTATTTCAAAGCAAAGCTCATCTATATCCTTATCGGGTATTTTTTTTATGTCGTTCGGCTTATTTATTTGATCCAAAATCCGATAATCTGTCATTTGTATTGCCTTTTATAATTCAATATTTTCTTTCCGCAAGACGGTTTACAAGTTCCGTCAAAAATTCGTTTTCGGGAAGAGTCTTAAGGATTTCGATTGCGTCAGCGGTAAACGCGCTAACCATTTCTTTTGACTTATCAAGACCATAAAGCGTAACAAAGGTCACCTTGTTGTTTTTTTCGTCACTCCCGATTGTTTTTCCGAGTGTCTCTTCGTCTGATATGACATCAAGTATGTCATCCTGTATCTGAAAAGCCATTCCGATATCGTTTCCAAGCTTTTCAAGAGCCACAAGTTCGTTTAAATCGGCGCCCCCGAGTACAGCTCCGCACAAAATCGAAACGGAAATAAGTGCACATGTCTTAAGCCGATATATAAATTCAAGTTCATCTTTTGTAAGAGCTTTTCCCGTTTTTTCGACATCAACGGTCTGGCCGCCGATCATTCCGTATATTCCGCTTCTTGTATAAAGGAATTTGAGCGCATAACGCACACGTCTGTTCCACTCTTCGTTTGTAATGTCATCATACATATCCTCTCCCGAAATATCCTTTTCGGCAAAGGCTTTTGTTATCGTTTCTACGGAATAATTAAGAAGGGCGTCACCCGAAAGTATCCCCATCGCATGCCCGTATGCCGCATGTGTCGTAGGTTTTCCCCGGCGCAATAAATCATTGTCCATTGCGGGCAAATCGTCATGCACAAGCGAATAAGTATGAATCATTTCGATTGCGCAGAAAAAGGGTTCAGCTCTGTCAAAGTTAATGTCACAGTTTGGATTCGTCTTCTTTGAATATATCCCGTAAAATTCACGCATAAGTATCGGTCTGATTCTTTTTCCTCCGACATTTATACTGTAATTCATTGCCGAAAGAACCGTCTTTTGATATCCTTCTTCTTCAGGCAAAAAGCGCAAAAGGCACTCATTTATATAATTTTTTTTTGCCCCAAATTCCTTTTCAAAATCCATCAGACACCTTCCGTTTCAAGAACTGCAAGTTCTTTTTCCACACGGTCTATTTGGGAATTGCATTTATACAACAAATCCATTCCGTCCTTATATTTTTGAAATGCGTCCTCAAGCGGCATTTCGCCCGATTCAAGC
>CAVJHK010000007.1:11190-51405 GCA_963649295.1 Lachnospiraceae bacterium
AAGATTTTCTTCGATATTTATATTTTCGCCTGCTTTAGTTTTTGCCATTATTTTCCTTTGCCTCCGTAACTATAGCCGTAATACTTCCGTCCGTCACATAAATCGTAAGTAAGTCACCCGAATTTACCTGTTTTATGCTTGTCACATTTTTTCCCTTTTTATCCGCAACATAGGAAAATCCGCTTTTTAATTTTGCCGCAGGATTTAAAAGAACAAGCCTTGACGCGGAAAGCTTTAAGTTGTTTTTCTTTCTTTCAAACAAATTATAAAATGCGTTTTTAAGCCTGTCGCCGATTTTTTGAACATCATTTTTCTTATCGTAAACATACTTATCCATTGCGGTTTTAAGGCGCTTTTCTCTTTCCTTAAGAATTTGTTTTTTTAATTCAAGCTTTGATGCGGGACTGTTTTTTTTGAGTTTCAGTTCAGCATTTGAAAGCCTTAATTTTAAGGAGTCTATTCTTTTATAAAAAGCCTCATAAAGTCTTTCATGGATGAGTGCCATATTTTCTTCAAAGTCGCTTAAGCAAAAAACCGCAAGCTCCGCAGCGGCGGACGGCGTTGCCGCACGTAAATCCGCGGCCATGTCCGAAAGCAAAAAATCAGTTTCATGTCCCACCGCGGAAATAATCGGCGTATTGCACTCATAAACCGCGCGTACAACAATTTCTTCGTTAAAAGGCCAAAGATCCTCTATCGAACCGCCGCCGCGCCCTATGATAATTGTGTCGACCTTGCCGTCTAAACATTTTATTCCCTTTACGATTGTTTCGGCAGCGCCCGCGCCCTGCACCTGTGCCGGATACAAAATAAGGCGAACATACTTGTTTCTTCTGCCCGCAACCGTACATATGTCATGAATCGCCGCTCCCGTACTTGCGGTCACAATTCCGATTGTCATCGCATATTTAGGAATTTTCTTCTTTTTTGACGCATCAAAAAGGCCTTCCGCCGAAAGTTTCTTTTTTAAAATTTCAAGCTCCGCATAAAGTCGTCCTGCCCCGTCCAAAGTAATATTCTGCGCATAAATCTGATATGTTCCCGTTTTTTCGTAAACAGACACATATCCGTATACGATCACGCTTTGGCCGTCTTTTAAATCAAAAGAAATGCCGGTCCTTCTCGAACCGGCAAACATTACGCACGATATCTGTGCATTATTATCCTTTAATGTAAAATATATATGTCCGGTTTGATGATATTTGCAATTTGAGACCTCTCCCTTTACATAAACGTGACTTAAAATATCGTCCCTGTTAAACATTCCTTTTATGTATGCGGATAAGCTTGAAACGGAATAAGTTGTTTGTTTGAATTCGGAATAAGCCATATATTTACTCCTATACGTATAAAACTATATTCCGCGTGCGAATTTCCCGAGCACTCCGTTTATAAAGCTCGGTGCCAGGTCATTTCCGTAAATTTTCCCAAGCTCGACGGCTTCGTTTATTGCAACGCTTGTCGGAACTTCCTCGTCATACAAAATCTCATATGCCGCAAGACGCATTATCTGAAGCTCGCATTTTCCCATACGGGTAAGCGGCCATCCCGTCGATGCCTTTGTAAGCATCATATCTATCTCACCTGTTTTTGAAATAATTTTTTCGGCTTTCTGTTTTATTACCTCAAAGGCTTCCTTTTCTGTCGGCATTTGAAGGCGTCTGAATAAGTCGAATTGTTCTTCCAAATCCGCTTTTTCATAAAAATCACAGTCAAAAATCAATTGAAAAAGTTTTTCACGTTCCTCGCGTTTTGTCATATCGTTACCTTTCATATATAATTTCCAAGGTGCATTGTACTCGTTATTGTAAAAAAATCTATTTTACGTTAACGTCGCTTATCGTAATCTTAACATCAAGCACTTCAACTCCGACCATGGACTCAAGCGCGGATTTTACCTTTTCCTGAACGCTTTCGCAGGTTTTCGGAATCGAATAACCGTACTTAATCGAAATATTAAGCATGCAGTTAACTTTCTTCTCATCCGGGTTAAAAATTACATTTACGGCCTTCTGTCCGTTTTTGGTTCCGTATCTCTTTATTACATCGTAGGTAAGCCCGCCGTAAAGCGAATCGACTCCCTCCGTCTCTGCTGCCGCAAGTGCCGCAACCGTCGCAATAACATCCGTCGAAATCTTGACGGATGCATCGCCTCTTTCAGCATCCAAAAGATTAAAATTTTCTGTAGGCATATCAATTTCCCCTTATATCAAATATTCTGTTCCTTTTTGTCCTTTTTTTGGCGTAATTTGATACCCAAAAAAACACATGTAAAAGCAAAAACACCCGTGATTACATATTGAAGTACGGAGTTAAATAAATCGTTTACCAAATCCATCCACATAAAAAACTCCTTTCAAAAAAACACTTTATAAGGCATTATACAACATCTTCACATATTATGCCATAAATTTTTGAGAAATAAACCCAAAAAAACAGACACTAAGTTTTATTATATAAGAACAAAGTATCCTATACATTAAAAAATCCCGGAGTAAAATTTCACCCGGGATTTTCTATGATTATTTTTTTGTCGTTCATTGTAACCTTAACCTTATTTGAATTTAAATCAAGCTTTTCCAAAAGGTCGTGCGGCAATTGAACTCTCCCCACCTTGTCCACAACCGAATATTCTTCCTGCGTATCCATGCTCATCCAGTCGACGGCATCGCTTAAGCAATTTGTATATTGCTCCTTCAATATCCTTTCACTCGAGATTTTTCCGTCCCTTATTGCAACGACTCTTCTTACCTTTTTGGAAAGTGTCACGTCATGCGTGACGATCAGAATCGTCTGTCCCGTTTCCGAATTAAGACGCTTAAAAATATCAAAAATATAATCGGCGGTTTTTCTGTCTACCGAACCCGTCGGCTCATCCGCAAGCAAAAGTTTGGGTGCATTCGCAAGTGCGATCGCGATTGCGATACGCTGCTGTTCACCACCCGAGAGCATATTGAGCTTTGAATGTTTTTTTGCCGACAGCCCGACCGTATCAAGAAGCTCTAAAGCACGTTCCCTGCTTTTTCCTTCGTTTTTGATTTCCATGGGAAGCATTATATTCTCAAGTGCGGTAAGATACGGAATTAAATTTCTTGCGTTATTTTGCCATACAAATCCGACGGCGTCACGCTTATATTTAACCTTTTCCGACTCACTCATTTTAAATAAGTCGTGTCCCGCCACCCACAGTCTTCCGGCGGTCGGCTTGTCAAGTCCGCCGAGCATATTTAAGAATGTCGATTTGCCTGAGCCCGAATTTCCGATAATCGCAATAAGTTCACCCTTTTCGACGGTCAAATCCAGTCCCTGCAATGCCATAACTTCAATGTCTTTTGTTTTATATATTTTTACAAGGTTGTCGGCCTTTATCATTATGTCATTGTTTTCCATTCACAATCTCCCCGTCTTCAAGCTCAAAAATCACATTTCCCGCATCCATAAGTCCCATATCGTGTGTTGTCATGACAATCGAAAGATTTTCGTGCTCAACAAGCTCCTTAAAAAGCTTTACAACGGATGCCGCCGTCTGCGAATCAAGTTCCGCCGTCGGTTCATCGGCAAATAAAATTTTTGGTCTGTGCGCAATCGCACGCGCAATCGCAACACGCTGCTGCTCACCGCCCGACATTTCCTGCGGCATGTGATGCATTCTGCCTCCGAGCCCGACCATTTTCAGGCATTCCTCAGCCCTTCTTTTTCTTTGCCCGCCTATTCCCGCAAGTCGAAGCGAAAATTCAACATTTTCAAAAGCGCTCATCATGGGAATAAGTGAAACCGATTGAAAAACGTATCCGATTTCGGTACGCCGTAAAATTTCTTTTTGATAATCCGACATACCGGTAATATTTTTTCCGTTAATTATAACTTCTCCGTCAGTCGGTGCATCAAGAGCCCCAAGTATATTGATAAGTGTTGTTTTGCCCGATCCCGAACGCCCTTTTAAAATTGCGAGCGTCTTATCCGGCACAGTCAAATCAATATTTTTTAAAACATGCAGTTCTCCGTCCGCAATCTTAAATTTTTTGTTTAAGCCCTTAACCGATACGATGTCCATTTGCTCCCCCGATAATCCGTGTCAAAATTATTTGTAATCCGTTTTGCTCCTTGGTCATATAAAAAAGCAGAATTTTTTTCCATACAACAAAAAAGTATCACCGGAAAGCACCATGTTCGCGCTCCGATGATACTATTTAAGCACCTTATAAAAAAAACATCAATAATCATTCTCTTGATTTTAATTCTCTCATGATATCTTCCCACGCAAGTCCGGTATCCGCCATCAATACCATCATGTGATAAAGAAAGTCCGCTATTTCGTAACGCAGCTCCTCGTGGTCGGGATTTTTTGCGGCAATAACAATTTCTGTTGCCTCTTCACCGCATTTTTTGAGGATTTTGTCGATTCCCTTATCAAAAAGATAATTTGTATAACTGCCGGGCTTCGGATTTGTTTTTCTGTCAAGAATCACGTTAAAAACATCTTCAAGTACGTTTTTGACATTTTTTTCTTCATATTCACTTTTAAAAATTTCCGTAAAAAAGCATGAATAATTTCCCGTATGGCATGCCGCTCCCACCTGTTTTACCTTTGCGAGAAGTGTGTCACTGTCGCAGTCTAAAAACAATTCCTTAACATACTGAAAATGTTCTGATGTTTCTCCCTTAATCCATAAAGAATTTCTGCTTCTTGACCAATATGTCATTTTACCCGTCAAAAGAGTTTTTTCATATGCTTCCGCATTCATGTATGCGAGCATCAAAACTTCGTTTGTCTTATAATCCTGAACTATAACGGGAATAAGTCCTTTTTCGTTTGTCTTAAAATCAGAAAATCCCAAATTGTTTCCGATTGTCCAAACATCATATCCCTGTTCCTTGAGCGACTTTTTTACGGTAAATATGTTTCTGCCGGCATAAAAGCCCGTTGCGACGCCAATGACACTTTTAGGTTCCAGTAGCGCCGTTATCGAATTACGTTCCAATGAATCACGTACAATAACCGGAAAAGATGAATTATTAAGGAATTTAACGGTCTTAGGGCCCATCGCAACATGTTTTCCCATAATCCCGTATATGCCGTATGACATATATTTTTCGCATGCGGCACAGTAATCGTTCAATTTTTCTTCCCTGTAATCCGATCCGAAATTTACTGTCACCCAGACCTTATCCTTCCCTATTTTTGTGACACTTTCATGAATCAAATTTTCATCGGACATTTTTTCGGGGTCTAATACAATTCCTTCCGCACCCGAATAATATGCTTTTTTTACATCTTCAAGCTTTTCCGTATAAACGCCCGTAAGATAAGGCAAATCCGTCAAATCCCGCACTTTTCTTAAGAGACTTATAAACTTTTCGCGTTTTTCGAATGACTTTGAAAAATTGTAAATATATAACATATCCGCACCGGAATTTTCATATTCCGACACAAGAGAAAGCACTCTTTCTTCCGTTTCGTTTTCAGCATCGACGGACGCAATTATTTTTTTACTCATTTTCAAACTCCTTTATTGCTTCTTTTAGATCAATTTTGTTTTCGTAGAGAGCTTTGCCGAGGATCACGCCCGAAGCCCCTATTTTATTTAAGTGTCTTAAATCGCATATACCTGACACTCCGCCGGACGCAACTATATTAATCCCTGTTTTTGTTATCATATTTTCGGTTTCCGTAACATTTGGTCCCGTCATCATTCCGTCTTTTGAAATATCCGTGTAAATAATCGTTTTTACACCCATTTCCCGCATAATGCTTCCAAAGGAGACAGCCTCTTTTTTTGTTACCTTTTCCCAGCCGTTTACCGCCACAAAACCGTTTTTTGCATCTATTCCAACAACTATTCTTTCTTCGCCGAAATTTTTGATCGCATCACGCACAAATTCCGGGCTTTCGAGAGCCTTTGTCCCTATTATCACGCGCGAAATTCCGAGATTCAGTTTTTTTTCGATATCAAAAAGGCTTCTTATTCCGCCTCCGATTTCTGTCATAACAGAAACGCTTTCCGTAATTTTTTTTATGGTTTCTTCGTTAACGGACGTGTCGCCCCGTGCGCCGTCAAGGTCTACAAGATGTATTCCTTTTGCATTCTTTTTTTCAAAATCACATGCCACTTCCCACGGTGAATCCGAATAAACCTTTTTGTTTTCGTATACACCCTGGCACAAACGCACACATTTTTTGTCTTTTAAATCAATTGCGGGATAAAGTCTCATATTTTTTAAAGCGTCCCCTTTGTTGAAAGAGTTCCGTTTATCCTTTCGTTAATTTTTACTGCCGAAGACAAGGCTTTCGCAAAAGCCTTAAAGCATGCTTCCGCCTTGTGGTGATTGTTGATTCCATCAATTTCCTTTAAATGAAGATTCATTTTTGCGGAATAAGAGACGGCATAAAAGAATTCCCTTACCATTTCCGTGTCAAATTCACCGATTTTCGGTACGGTAAAATTTACGTCAAAATTGAGATACGGGCGTCCGCATAAATCAATTGCGCATAATACAAGCGTTTCATCCATGGGGAGCAGAGAATCTCCGTAACGCATAATTTTTTCTTTTTTTCCGAGTGCCATATCTATCGCGCTTCCGAGAACAATTCCTACGTCCTCTATGGTATGATGCGAATCCACGTTCAGGTCACCTTTGCATGTGAGCTTCAAATCAAAAAATCCGTGACGGGAAAATGCCGTAAGCATATGATCAAAAAATCCGATCCCGGTATTTATTTCGGATATACCTGTGCCGTCAAGATCAATTTCGCAGGAAATACATGTCTCCGCAGTTTTTCTTTCGATTATTCCTTTTCTCATCACTTCACCTCTTTATCGAATCTCACAGCGATTGAATTTGCATGTGCCGTAAGTCCTTCCGCACGCGCAAACGTAATTATGTCATCGTGTATCGGATACAAAGCCTCCTTGGAATAAGATATTATGCTGCTTTTCTTTATAAAATCGTCTACGGACAGGGCCGAGAAAAATTTAGCCGTTCCGTTTGTCGGAAGCACGTGATTCGGTCCCGCAAAATAATCTCCGAGCGGCTCGCTTGAATATTCACCGAGGAAAATGGCACCCGCATTTTTGATTTTCGTCATTGTGAGGAACGGGTCACGGGTCAGTATTTCAAGATGTTCGCTCGCGATCTCGTTTACCGCATCAATCGCATCATTGATATTTTCCGCAATAAGCACAAATCCAAAGTTGTCGAGTGATTTTTTTATTATTTCTTTTCTTGTCAAATTATTTGCAAAATATTCGATTTCATTAAGCACCTTATCCGCAAAATTTTCACTTGTCGTAACAAGTATTGCGCTTGCAAGTTCGTCATGCTCCGCCTGGGACAAAAGGTCTGCCGCAACATATCTCGGATTTGCGCTTTCGTCCGCAAGCACCATTACTTCCGACGGTCCCGCAATCGAGTCTATCGCAACTTCTCCGTATACTGCCTTTTTGGCAAGTGCAACAAAAATATTTCCGGGTCCCACAATCTTGTCAACCTTTTTTATCGTCTCGGTCCCATAAGCCAGAGCCGCAATTGCCTGTGCTCCGCCTGCTTTATAAATTTCTGTTACGCCGGCAACATATGCCGCGCAAAGAGTGCCCGCGTTTACTTTTCCGTCACGTCCGGGCGGTGTCACCATTATAATGTTCTTAACGCCCGCAACGGATGCCGGAATCACATTCATAAGCACGGATGACGGATATGCCGCCTTTCCGCCCGGCACATAAACGCCCACTCTGTCAAGCGCCGTCACCTTTTGTCCGACGATTATCCCTGCTTCGTCACTGTCAAACCAGCTGTATTGCTTTTGCTTTAAATGATAAGATCTTATATTTTCGGCAGCTTTTTTGATTACGCTTAAAACTTCCTTGTCTATTGCCTTACATGCCTCTTCTATTTCTTCCTTTGTAACTCTTATGTTTCCTTCGTTTATTTTTGCGCCGTCAAACTTTTCCGTATATGAAAATAATGCTGCATCGCCGTTTTGCTTTACATTTTCAAGAATTTCCTTAACTGCCTTTTCCTGTTCTGTGTAATTTTCCGGCTTTCTTTTTATGAGTACGTCCTGTAATTTCTTTTTGTTTTCCGCATTTAATTTTATTTTTTTCATAATAGCTCCTTTTTAAGCTTTTCTATAATATCCGCTATTCTGTCATGCTGCATTTTCATTGAAACACGGTTTACAACCATCCTTGCGGACAGCGGCATCACTTCTTCAAGCACCGTAAGACCATTTTCCCTTAAAGTCGTTCCCGTTTCCACGATATCCACAATCACCTCCGAAAGTCCCACAATCGGAGCAAGCTCAATCGAGCCGTTAAGTTTGATTATTTCGACAGTTTTATGCTTTTTGTTTTGAAAATAATCTTTGGCTATTCTCGGATATTTTGTCGCAACTCTTATTATTTCGCCGGAATTTAAAAGTTTCCCCGCGCTTTCCGGTCCGCATACACACATACGGCACTTTCCTATTCCCAAATCCATCACCTCATAGAGGTCTCTGTTTTCTTCAAGAATCGTGTCTTTTCCTACAACTCCGATATCAGCAGCCCCGTATTCGACATATGTCGGAACATCCGATGCCTTTGCGAGGAAGAATTTAAGCTTTTGTTCTTCATTTACAAAAATAAGCTTTCTCGAATCCTTGTCTTTTATTTCTTCACACGTGATTCCTATGCTTTCAAGTATTTCCAGTGTTTTAAAAGCAAGCCTGCCCTTTGCGAGAGCAAATGTCAAATATTCCATTATATTAAAACCCCCGTCAAATGTCTTTTTCGTGAATTTCTTTTGTATAAAGGTCCTTTAAACGGATTTTTTCCGCGGAATCCACATAAAGTATTCCGCCCGCCATTATTTTTTTTGCATATTCCTCGTATTTTTCTTCCGAAACGTTTTTATCATAAGAAAGCGTCGCCGTGGGCAAACCATCCGCACGCAGCTGCTTCGCAACTTTAATCGCCTTATTTTCGTATTCCTTTGAATAAAGAATAAGAGTAAGATTTTTCATAACGTCCGGGACCACATTCTGTCTCGTAAGCGCAAGTATAGTATAATCCGTATTTATCGCAAATCCGATTGCCGGTGCCGGTTTCCCGAACTGTGCCAAAAGCTTATCATACCTTCCGCCTCCCGCAATCGCTTCTCCCATTTTGTGTGTATAGGCTTTAAAAACTATTCCCGTATAATAATCGTAATGCGTAAGCATTCCGAGATCAACCGTTATATGTGCTTCAAATCCGTATGCCGAAAGTTTTTCGTATACATCAAGAATTCTGTCAAGTGCCGAAATTGCGGTTTCGTTTTTGCTTTTTGATTTTACGTCTTTTACAAAATCTATCGTTCCGAACTCGAGAGGCAAATCCGAAAGAATATTTTTGAGCTCCGGATCTATGTTTTTTTGTTCAAGAAGCTCATGAACGCCGAATATATTCTTTGTTTCGATAAGGGCTCTCATTTCTTCGGTTTCCGAATCCGAAAATCCGGCTTCCATACAAATCCCTCTAAAAAAATCCGCATTTCCGATTTCAACCTGAAATTCCGTAAGTCCCGCCGCATAAAGCGAGTCTATCATAAGAGCTATGACTTCGGCATCCGCATCCGCCCCGGCCGAATTTACGTTTTCCACTCCGATTTGCGTAAATTCCTTGAGTTTTCCCATATAGCCGGAATTGTTTATAAAAATATTTCCTTCATAAAAAAGCCTTACGGGAAGCGTTTCGCTGCCAAAATATTTTGCGATGCACCTTGCGACTTCGGGAGTAATATCCGGACGCAATACAAGTGTTTCTCCGTCTCTGTCGATAAATTTATACATATCTCTCGACGAAACGGTTCCGCGTTCCGAATTGAAAATGTCAAAATATTCGAACGTCGGCGTCTTTATTTGCTCATAGCCGTATTTCTTTATGCAATTCTTGATCGCGTTTTCCGTACGTTCTTTTATGATACACTCTTCACCGTATATGTCCCTTACGCCTTCCGGTGTATGCAATAAATTATCCTTCAAGGTTATCTCCTTTCATTTTCGCATCGCTTTCGCGTTTTAAAGTGCTAATTTGCTACCAAATTAGCACTTTAAAACTTTGCCTAATTCTACTCTTGTTTTTTTTGATTGTCAACTATTGTTTCTCTTTCAATCAAATCCTTTTCGATCATGGGAAGGTAAGGCACAAAAACTCCGCCGCTTTCCCTAAAAAACCAAGCTTCATTTAATTCCGAATGTGCGATGCTTTTTCTGCCGCCTTTTGCCATCCTTTCCCAAAATCCTGCCATTTCACGAAATCTCATATAATAAAAGATATTTTTTCCTGTAAAATTTATAAGAAAAAAGGCCACACCCTTTTGCACTTCAAAATCACGCATAAACTCCATTTGGTGCTCGTGAACATTTTGCAGTGAAAACGTATCCGTTTTTGATTCCTTTGCGTCAAAGCAGACAGGTATTCCCTGAACAGCCCCGATATAGTCGACGGTACTCTTTTTTTCAAAATAAGCAAGAGTAATATGTCTTGTCGCTTCGTCGATTTCCACCGGCGTAATCGGTGTCGGAACCTTTTGGATAAGTGCAAGGTTGTGGTCTCTGTATTTTTCGTTTGTAAGATTTATCACTTCTTCAAGATTCGAGCCCCTTAAGCCTCTTGAACTCCATAACGGCATTTATGTATTCCTCTCTTCCGAATAATGATACGGCTGTATTTTCAAATTCTTTCGGCGGCATGCAATATACAGTCTTATTTGAAATTTCGGGCAAATCATTGATTTTGTCAAATTTAAGCATAAACGCATGAAGAAGCTGATGCTTTAAATATCCGTATGCCTTGTCTCTACCGCCGTATTTTGCATCGCCGATAAGGGGATTCCCCATATATGCCATATGCGCCCTTATCTGATGCGTTTTGCCGGTTATAAGACGAATCGCAACAAGCGTATAATCTTTTCCCGTAACAAGCCCTGAATATTCCGCCTTTATTTCGTCATAACCTTGTATTTCTGTATTTTTAACGTCTGCCTTATTTGTCTTTTCGTCTTTTTTAAGCCATGCGGAAATCTTTATGGTTCCTGTGATTTTTCCTTTAGCAATACAAAGATAATATTTTTTAAGATTATGCCCCTTTATTGCCTTTGATGCTGCCTGCAGGCCTTTTAGGCTTTTTCCCGCAATAATGAGCCCGGATGTATTTCGGTCAAGTCGATTACAAATGCCGGGCGTAAAATATTCGTTCACACCGATATTTTGATTTTTTAAATACGAAACAATGCGCTCGTTTATCGAAATATCGTTTTTGTCCGCTTTTTGCGATAATTCACCGACACTTTTGTTTACAATAATGATATCCGAATCTTCGTAAACAATTTCATTTTTGTTAAGGGACGGAATATGTGCTTCATTTATATTACCGAATCCCTGCGCATTTCCTTTTTTAATATTACCCGGTTTCTGTACATGTCCTTCTTTAACCTTTGAGTCACCCGAATTATCTTTTTTTTGATCCTCACCCGAAAATTTATTAAACGTTTCATCCGAAAAAAAGAAGGATATACTGTCACCGACCGAGATCTTTTCGTCGCCTGAGGCTTTTTTGCCGTTTAACGTTATATTCTTTTTTCTGAGCATTTTATACACAAACGAAGCGGGCGCGTTTTTTAACGTTTTCATAAGTAGCTTATCAAGTCTTTGCCCCGACTCGTTTTGTTTTACACTTATGCTTATCATTATACAATCTGTGTCCTTATAAGACTTATTACTTCTTCTTTTTCGGCTGCCTGTTTTTCGGAAAGTTCTTCCGAAACGCTTCTCATTTTGATTCTGCTTTCAAGGCTCTTTTTCGAATCCGTAATAAAGCAAACATAACTCAATTGCCTTTTTAAAAATTCATTTTTAAAATAGCGGTCAATTTTTGCAATATCGTCTTTTTTTCTGCCCGTATATCCTATGACCTGGTGTCCGGTCACAATTATGGCATCAAGATGCATCTTTGTTTCGGAAGACGTAAATACGGCATCATAAAATACCGTATCCTCAGGCTTTATAAGTCCTTCAACAAAATTTCTGTCATCAGTATTCATTTCGTGGTAAGGAAAATAAACCACAAGCAAAACAAATGTCTTTGCTGCGGGAAGTACCATTAATACCGCCGCAACGGTAAAAATATTTGCTTTATCGCCTTTGTTTAAAAGAAGGCCCACTATAAATATCAGAATTGCGATAAGAATAAGTATCGCAAGATGCAAATAAAGTCTCGTCTTTCTTTGTTTTAAATATCCCTTTTCACCCCGTTCAAGCTTCTTCATATGTCTTCCTTCCTTATAAATTTCATTTCTCCGGGCTTTAAATCGGAAAGCAGCATTTTTCCGAATCTCACTCTTTTTAAATATGTCACTTCAACTCCGACTTCATGGCACATTCTTTTTACCTCATGGAATTTTCCTTCTGTAAGGACAATTTTTAATTCATATTCGTTTTCTTTTTCAGATAAAACGGTAAGTACGGCAGGAAGAGCCTTATATTCCTTTCCTACTTCGATGCCGTTTGCGAAACGAATAACTGCATCACAATCCAAATTTCCCTCACACTTTGCGATATATTCCTTTTCCACATGTTTTTTGGGACTTAATAAATTGTGCGAAAGCATTCCGTCATTTGTGATTATGATAAGCCCTTCCGTATCCTTATCCAGGCGTCCTATGGGAAAAAGTCCGTTTTTCGGTAAAAGCCCTTCAAATTCCGCATTTTCATATACAAGATCCATAACCGTTTTGCATTTTCCGTCTTCGGTTGCCGAAATCACGCCCTGCGGCTTATTTAAAGCAATATAGACAAATCCTATTTTTTTAACTTTTTGAGACTTATAGGTCACTTCGTCGCTTTCGGTAATTTTTCTTTCCGGTTTTTTTGTGATTTCACTGTTTACCGTTACCGCGCCCGCACTTATTTCTTTTTTTGCGTCAGTTCTTGTGATTCCCAAATTATCGCACAAAAACTTATCAAGCCTTTCCTGCATCACATCATTCTCCATCCGGGAAGAAATTTATTTTTAAGCATATTTCCGTTTGCCTTTGCAAATCCGAGCGGAAATCCGTCTGCGCACATAAGCACATATCCGTCTTTTACCGGACTTTTTGCATAAATTGTTTCGCACTTCAAATATTTTATCGTATCCGTATCGTCAGCACTCATCATATAAACATTATTAAATTCGGAGGGCTTTAAGGCGCACGCAAGTGCCTGTGCGGGTTCAAAACGGTCTTTGATAATTTCACCCAACAATAGGCCCTCACGCATTACGCGCAGTCCCTTTAAATCCGGAACGCCCGCAGGCACAAGGTAAAGCCTGTCATTTTTTAAAACGATTCTCTCCTCCGGAATTTCAAAATTTATATTTTTCAAAAATTCCTTTGCGGAATCAGGAAGTTTTGATGCCTTTACGGGATAATCGCTTTCGGAATAATTATCCTCACCGTCACGCTTTAAGAGAGCGCAAAAATGCCCCTCTCCGTCAATATGATGAGGCCAGAGCCTTATCGCATTCTTGATTTCGGAATACATAGAACCCACAAAATCCGGATTTGCGTTATCAAATTTTTCGTATTTGTTCGGAATTTCGACAACATGCATATCGGAAAATTTTTTAAGTATATAGTCAAGCGTTCCTTCGTCTTCCTCAGGGTCAAACGTACATGTCGAATAAACAAGATATCCGCCCGGCGCAAGCATCGGGATGACATTATCGACAATATCCGTTTGAAGCTTATGATAATATTTAGTTCCGTATTGCTCCCAGTTTTTGATTATCTGCGGACTTTTTCTGAACATTCCTTCACCGCTGCAGGGCGCATCGATTAAGATTTTGTTGAAATATCCCTTAAATACCTTTGAAAGCTTATACGGAGCTTCGGAAATAACAATCGCATTCTTTGTCCCAAAAAGTTCAAGATTTTTAAGCAATGCCTTTGCGCGAGAATTGCTTATGTCATTTGAAACAAGGACACCTGTGCCGTTTAATCTTGCCGCAAGCTCAGTGCTCTTTCCGCCCGGTGCCGCGCATACGTCAAGCACACGGTCACCGGGATTAACGGGAAGCGTCGCCGCCGGAATCATTGCGGACGGCTCCTGTATATAATATAATCCGGCATAATAATAAGGATGTTTTGCGGGAGTATCCGACAAATCATAATAATATCCGTTATCCGTCCACGGAACAGGTTTTATATTAAAAGGCGCAATATTTTCAAATTCCTCTTTATCCGTTTTCATGCGGTTAAAGCGAACGCCTCCAAACCGGCTTTCCTTAAAGCCGTTAATGAAGGCGTCAAATTCATCGCCCAAAAGTTCATGCATTTTGTTTTCAAATTTTTCAGGCAGTCTGTTCATATTAAATTCTTTCTCTTTAAAGCTTAACGCTTTTCTTGTTTAAAATCTAAATATTGACGCTTTGCGCTCTGTAGCCTTCCGCAATCGTATCGAGTTCATGATTGAATTTGCTGAGTGCCGTGAGGTCGTCCGTCGAATAAATCTTAAAAAATTCTTCCTGAATCTGGATTACTTCTTTTTTGTTTGCAACTTTATAAAGATTCTGGATGTTGTTTAAGATATCCGCAACAATCTCCGCTTTTACGCTGAACGAAACCTGCGAATCCAAAATATCTTCTCTTATTGAAGACATTTCGGTATCGAGTGTTACGATCGCCGCAGCCGCATTTTGAAGTCTTGTGGCAATGGTTTCCGGCAGTTTTTCCTTATATTTATACCTAAGCGAATGTTCCACCGTTGCCCAAAAGTTCATGGCAAGCGTTCTTATCTGAATTTCAACCGGAATTTCACGCGGTCCTTTTTCCGTTTCAACGGTATAAAAAACTATCATATGATAGCTTCTGTATCCGGATTCCTTCGTATTTTTGATATAATCCTTTTCCTTTTTCACACGCATGTCGGAACGCATACGTATAAGTCTCACAACCTCATAAATGTCATCAACAAATTGACAAATAATTCTTATACCCGCAATATCCTCTATCTGTTCCTCAAATTTGTCATAAGATATGCCCTTCTTTTGGCATTTTTCGAGAATGCTGTATATTGTTTTTACTCTTCCGTCAACTCTCTCGATCGGCGAATACTGGCCGTTTTGCCTTTTCGCCCGTATCATATGTTCAAATTTGACAACCAGTTCATCCACAGCCAAAGAATATGGCTCAAGTATTTCTCTCCAAAGCTGAATCTCCATTATAATAACCCACTCCTAAAGTATTTCATAGCTTATTTCATTTTCTCTTAAAAAAACCAAAACATATTTATCCCAATTTTCGTCCAGAGCTTTATTAAAAGAAAATTCCTGTTTGTAAACCCCCGTCACGATAAAAGCTTCCTTACCTTTAAAGACAATCCCCATGTTTAAAGAAAATTCCGCTTTCTCGTTTATTCCGATTTTGAATTTCAATTCGTCATTTGCAAGAAAATTAAATTGCAAAAATCCCGGCAATCTTTTCCCCTTTATCACATTGTACGCATTTTCGCGTATGCGTGCCCATTTCACATACGTTTGATTTTTTTCTTCGTCATCCGAGTCAAAAAAATCCCTATTGATTTTTCCTTCATACAAAAAATCAATATAAGTGCTTATTCTCCCATCCTTTAAAAGAAAATCATCAAATGCTTCTTCATAAAGAAGCTTTGTCATAAATCTTTTCAGATCCGTAATTTTTAACTTTTTCACCTAAAAGCCCCATTTTTTATAAGTAAAACAATTAAAGCATAACACATGGGATAAAAAGTGTACATGAAAATTCTCACCCACTTTTTATTGTACCCCTGTCGTCCGTCATAAAAAATAATCGCAATCGTTCCGATAATCGGCGCATACATGATTGCGGACGTATAAGAAAGTCCAAGTGCAAAAATCTGCAGCAATATGACCGCAAAAAACGTAAACATCATATTTCCGTAAAAAAGATAAAAAGCAAAAATTGTGAGAACGCCTAACACATGCTGTTCGCTTTTTAATATAACCGCAAGAGCCGAAAAGAAAAGCGTTGCAAAAACAGTTAAAAAGACGAAGCGCACACTTCCCTCTTTAAAATGCGTTTTTATCACATGTTCGGATACGGTGATTAACGCACTCCCCAAGAAAAGTGTAAAGAAAAGATTTGAGCCGGACGTAAGCGCAGTTTTCGTCACTTCAAAATCCGTAAAAAAATCTTTACCGAATATGCAAATGTCAAAAATGCTTTCGGTTATACATGCCGCAGCGAAAAGACGTATCAAATACTTTTTTATGCTTTTTGTTTTTAAAGCCCCTATAGCTGTCAAATAGCAAATTACGGGGATCGCGATATATGTAAGCACATATCCCGCTTCGTAAAGATTTTTTTGTATATTTCCCGAAAATCCCGTGCTTTCATCATAATACAAAAATGCAATCTGTATCAGAATTTTTCCGGCCGTATAAAAAAGAAGCGAAAAAATTTTAAGTTCAAACGAAGTTATGCTTATATGTTTGGTTTTATTCATCGTTTCCACCGCTTTTTAGGATAACAACCGTTCTTCCCGTCACATCGATTTCATCATCCTTTAAAACAACTCCCTTGTCCGTCGAAAGAATTATTTTAAAATTTTCGTTTGCCTTAAAAGGTAGCTTAAAGGTATGACGTTCCCAATGCATATTGAATATAACATAAATTTTACTTAAATCGTCCGCGCAAAAATAAATTCCGCAGGTCCTTACATAGGGCTTTAAGTCAAGTTTCCACGGTGTCATGCCGTGAAAAGAAATTTGCGGCAGACCCTTTCCCTTAAAATCGGTTTCCGATAAATTTTCGGTTGTTAAAAATATCTTGTTCTCTCTTCTTATTAAAATAAGCTCTTTTATAAACTTAAAAATCTCATTGCTTTCAGGCTTGTTCCAATTTACCCAGCCTGTTTTATTGTCAAGGCACCAGGAATTGTTGTTTCCTTTTTGGGAATTTCCCATTTCGTCGCCCGCAAGAATAAGTATGGCGCCTCCCGATAAGAAAAGCGATGTAAGGAGGTTTTTTTTCATTTTAAGCCTTAAAGCGTTTATGCGTATATTTTTTGTTTCGCCTTCCGCTCCGCAATTCCAGCTGTAATTAAAATCTCCCCCCGAGTCCGCATATTCCATATTTTCTTCGTTATGCTTTATATCGTATGAATAAAGGTCATACAGCGTAAATCCGTTGTTGTCCGTGATATATTTGATTCCCGACGTAATATCCCGCTTCTTCATATATTCAAAAAGCGCCGGGATCATCCCTTCGTCACCCTTTATAAGGCATCTCATGTCTCTCTCAAAATCCTGATTAAAAGGCAGGACTCTGTTTTTGCAAAGCGATATATCCGTTATATTATAATTTGAAATTATGAATTTTGTGTTAAAGAGCTTCGCATCCGACAAAATTTCCTTTACAGGCACGTTACCCGCATCCAGCTTAAATCCGTCTATACGGTATGCCGATACCCAATATCTTAATGTATCCTGAATATACGAATATCCCGTATTTTCGTCAAAAAGAAATTCTAAGTATACCCTGATATCGTTTTTATGAAGCTCTGATACCAAATGTCCAAATTCTTTTTCGGGATTTTCTTTGTCAAAAGCATATGAAGCTTTCGGTGCCATATAATACGCATCACGCGCTCCGTAGCCCCAAAAATTGATATGATTTTCGCCCGAACACTCGTCAAAATCGTATACAGGCATTAATACTACACTTGTAATGCCAAGTTTTTTCATGTGTCTTATTTTTTCGGTAATGCCATAAAAAGTCCCGGGATGCTTAACGTTCGACGATTCATCCATGGTAAAACCGCGCACATGAAGCTTATAAAAGATCTCATCCGAAAAAGGTATTTGTGTCTTTGTCTCTTCCTTATAAAAAAGCTCCGAAGGCTTTTTGTATCTAATCTTTTTACCCGTTCTTTTACCGAAGCATTCGCGGTTTAGGACGGATTTTGCATACGGATCACACAATTCTCCGTATTCTCCCAAATATGCATAACTTTCAAAATTGCCATATGTCAAACACGAAAAAATTCCGTTCGCATGAGCCTCCATATCCGTTTTAAATATACATTTCCCATCTTTATCAAAAAGTGAAAGCGTGCAATTTTTTTCGTTCGGAGCACTAATCAGAAAACAATAAATATCTTCGTCGATTTTTGTTGCTCCGAGAGGCATATCATAAACATTAATTCCGTTTTCGGGATGAGTCTGCTTTTTCAAATCAGTCTTCCTCTTC
Source organism: Lachnospiraceae bacterium (assembly GCA_963649295.1). Classification (GTDB taxonomy): domain Bacteria; phylum Bacillota; class Clostridia; order Lachnospirales; family Lachnospiraceae; genus RGIG3528. The sequence continues at coordinate 29,437 of CAVJHK010000007.1, forward strand.
AACTACTGATGTAAGTATCTGACGTTTTCTTGCAAGTTCATCGCTTTCAAGGTATTCGTCATATGTAGTAACTTTGTCAATCATGCTTCCGCCGGGAACGATTTCTATTATTCTGTTCGCGACAGTCTGAATAAACTGATGGTCGAGTGCGGTAAAGAGCACAACCGACGGGAACTTGATAAGTGCATTGTTAAGTGACGTAATCGATTCCATGTCAAGGTGGTTTGTGGGCTCGTCCATAATAAGAACGTTTGCGCCGATAAGCATCATCTTCGAAAGCATGACTCTCACCTTTTCACCGCCCGAAAGAACATTTACTTTCTTTACTCCTTCTTCTCCAGCGAAAAGCATACGTCCGAGGAATCCTCTTACATATGTCACGTCGTCAACGGTAGAATAAGGCATCAGATGCTCCACAATCGTTTCGCTCCCCTTAAATTCCTCGGTATTGTCTTTTGGAAAATAGCTTTCGGATGTTGTAATTCCCCACTTAAAGGATCCGGAATCCGGCTCAATTTCACCCGTTAAAATCTTAAAAAGCGTTGTTGCCGCAATCGTATTTCCGCCGACAAAAGCAATCTTATCCGTTTTGTTTACGACAAGATTTATATTGTCAAGAATTTTTACGCCGTTTATCGACTTTGAAAGATTTTTGATTTCAAGAACTTCATTTCCGATCTCACGGTTTGGCCTGAAATCGATATAAGGATATTTTCTCGACGACGGTCTGATGTCGTTTAATTCAATCTTTTCGAGCGCTCTCTTACGCGATGTTGCCTGCTTTGATTTTGAAGCGTTTGCGGAAAATCTTTGAATAAATTCCTGAAGTTCCTTTATTTGCTCTTCCTTCTTCTTGTTTGCTTCCTTCATTTGCCGAACCATTAACTGACTCGATTCATACCAGAAGTCATAGTTGCCCGCATAAAGCTGAATCTTTGCATAATCGATATCGGCAATATGCGTGCAAACCTTATTCAAAAAATATCTGTCATGGGATACAACAATAACCGTATTGTCAAAGTTTATCAAAAATTCCTCAAGCCAGTTTATTGCGTCAAGATCCAGGTGGTTTGTGGGCTCGTCAAGAAGCAAAATATCCGGATTTCCGAAAAGTGCCTGTGCCAGCAGCACTTTCACCTTTATGGGGCCTGTGAGGTCCTTCATTTCGGCATAATGGTAGGACTGATCAACACCAAGTCCGTTCAAAAGCGTAGCCGCATCGCTTTCCGCTTCCCAGCCGTTCATTTCGGCAAATTCCGTTTCAAGCTCGGCACTTTTTATTCCGTCTTCTTCCGTAAAATCTTCCTTGGCATATATTGCTTCTTTTTCCTTCATTATATCATAAAGACGTTTATTTCCCATTATTACGGTATCCAAAACATTATACATGTCATATTTGAAGTGGTCCTGCTGCAAAAACGAAAGACGCTGTCCGGGAGTTATTATAACTTCTCCCTTGCTCGGCTCAAGCTGTCCGTTCAAAATCTTCAGGAATGTGGATTTTCCGGCTCCGTTTGCACCTATAATGCCATAACAGTTGCCTTCCGTAAATTTGATGTTTACGTCTTCAAAAAGTGCTCTCTTTCCGAGACGGAGTGTAACATTAACTGCCTGTATCATTTAAAAAATATTTCCTTCCTATAATTTCAAGCCCTAAATCATTGATTTTTGGACTTTTTCTCTAAATTTTTACCTCAAAGCTGCTTAAATTTCTTTTTAGCAATCCTAAAACCCATATAATTCGCTTAATTTTCTTTCAAAAATCAGCCGCTTACACCTCAAACATAAGATCTTCGTATGTCGGAACCGGCCAAAAGCGCTTGTCGACAATTATCTCAAGCTCATCTATGGGCTTTCTCAAATTATTCATGCATTCTCTTACACGCGTGCTGTAATAATTTGCCTTTTCCTTTTCGTTTTTAATTTCTCTTGCTTGTTCGCTTGCGTTTTTGAGATCATAAAGCGCATCCGAAGCTTTATTTAAAAGTTCCGTAAGGCTCTTTAAAATATCCGCCTGAACGCGTGTCGTAAGCCCGAGTCCCGTCTGGTTTATCGTTACAATCGAATCCGCAATACGCTTGGTATAACGGATAACCGCAGGTATATAAAGCCTTGCGGCCATCTCGATCATCGTCTTTGCCTCAATATTCATTGTCTTTGAATATATTTCGTAATTTATTTCCTCGCGTGCCATGAGCTCCGTTTTTGAAAGAACATGCTCTCTTTCAAAAACTTCGATTGTTTTTTCACGACTTAATGCCGCACATGCTTCAACCATTGTACGTGCGCTTTCAAGTCCGCGCTTTTTTGCTTCCGCATGCCAGTCGTCAGAATATCCGTCGCCGTCAAAAAGAATTCTTTGGTGCTCTATAAGATTTTTTCGTATCAAAGCCATTGCGCTCTTTTCGAGATTTTCTTTTGTAACTCCCGAAAGCTCATCCGCAAAACTTTTAAGTTTATCCGCAACAATCGTATTAAGTACGGTATTCGGTGTTGCGATTGACTGCGCGCTCGAAACCATACGGAATTCAAATTTGTTTCCCGTAAATGCAAAAGGTGAAGTACGGTTGCGGTCGGTAACGTCCTTTTTGAGCTCAGGAAGTGATGAAACGCCCATGTTCATCATCGTTTTTTTCTTGCAATCCATGGCATTTCCCGTCTTTATTATCTGTTCCGCAATATCGTTTAACTGTTCACCAAGGAAAATCGAGATAATCGACGGCGGTGCTTCGTTTCCGCCAAGACGGTTGTCGTTTCCGGGTGTCGATGCCGAAGCGCGAAGCAATAAGGCATGTTCGTCAACAGCCGCAATTACCGCCGTAAGGAAAAGCAGGAATCTCGTATTTTTATTGGGTTCCTTTCCGGGATTCAAAAGATTTTCGCCCGTATTTGTCGCAATTGACCAGTTGTTGTGCTTACCCGATCCATTTACGCCATTAAAAGGCTTTTCACTCAAAATGCATTCGAGTCCATGACGTCTTGCGATCTTTTTCATTGTATCCATAACGATTTGATTGTGGTCGCAGGCAATATTTGCCGTCGTATAAACGGTCGCAAGCTCATGCTGAGCGGGAGCCGCCTCGTTATGCTGTGTTTTTGCATAAACGCCGAGTTTCCAAAGCTCGGTATTAAGTTCCTTCATATATGCGGCAATACGTTCCCTTATCGTTCCGTAATAATGATCATCCATTTCCTGACCTTTGGGAGCGGATGCGCCGAACAGCGTTCTTCCGGTAAAAATCAAGTCCTCACGGCGAAGATATTTTTTTCTGTCAACAAGAAAATATTCCTGTTCGGGGCCGACAGAGCATGTGACTCTAGTTGTTTCTGTATCGCCGAAGATTCTTAAAATTTTAACCGCTTCACGGCTTAAAGCGTCCATTGATCTGAGTAATGGTGTCTTTTTGTCGAGAGCCTCACCCGTATATGAACAAAATGCGGTCGGAATGCATAGCGTCACGCCTGCGGCATCTTCTTTCACAAAAGCGGGCGATGTGCAATCCCATGCCGTATATCCTCTTGCTTCAAAGGTTGCCCTTAATCCGCCCGACGGAAAGCTTGATGCATCCGATTCACCTTTTATGAGCTCTTTTCCCGAAAAATAAGTAATCGCTTTTCCGTTCGGAGCCGGCTCCAAAAATGAATCATGCTTTTCCGCAGTAATTCCCGTCATTGGCTGAAACCAATGCGTATAATGCGTCGCACCCTTTTTCATGGCCCAGTCTTTCATCGCACCCGCAACCTTGTCGGCAATTTCGGGATCGAGTTCAGAGCCATCCTCCATCGTCTTTTTTAATGATACAAACACATCTTCGGGAAGGCTTTCACGCATAACCGTTTCATTAAATACGTCAATTCCGAAAATGTCCTCAATAAAATCTGACATGTCTTTATCCTTTCAAAATTTTTATTTATCCGATTTTTCAAAGATTACGGTACTTAGCCCCGGAAGAATCATAACAATCGAATTGTCCTGCCCGTCATGCGGCACATCTTCCGATTCAAGCGGAAATCCGTTCATATGTCCCGTTCCGCCGTACTTTATGTCATCGGAATTCAAAATTTCCGTATATCTTCCCTTTTCCGGAACAGCCTGCCTGAAGTTCTCATAAACAACCGGCGTAAAATTGCATACAAATAACAGCATTTCGCCTTTGTTTCCGCGTCTTATGAATGAAACGATGCTGTGATCGATATCCATGCAGCTCATCCATGTAAAGCCCTTCGGGTCAAAATCCATATCATAAAGCGCATGTTTATTTTTATATAGATTAAACAGATCACGGCAATAATTATGAATTTTTTTATGCATTTCAAAGTGATCGATTAAGTCCCACTCCAAACTCTTATTCTCGTTCCACTCGGCAAATTGAGCAAAATCCTGTCCCATAAAGAGAAGCTTTTTGCCGGGATGCCCTGTCATAAAGCCGTATGCCGTACGAAGGTTCGCAAACTTTTCCGAATAATCTCCGGGCATTTTGTTGATTAGTGACCCTTTCCCATGAACAACCTCGTCATGAGACAAAACAAGAATAAATTTTTCGCTGTAGGCATACATCATTGAAAACGTAAGACAGCCATGGACACCTTTTTTGAAAAGCGGATCTTCCTTCATATATTTGAGGAAGTCGTTCATCCAGCCCATGTTCCACTTGTATGTAAATCCGAGACTGTTGTTTTCTTCGACGACGCCCGTAACACTTGGCCATGCCGTCGACTCCTCCGCGATCATATAAACACTCTTGTTTCGCTTTTTCATAACGGAATTAAGATGCTTCAAAAATTCCATGCTCTCAAGATTTTCATGACCGCCGTAAATATTCGGAACCCATTCTCCCTGCTTCCTGCCGTAATCAAGATAAAGCATCGATGCGACCGCATCCATTCTTATTCCGTCGACGTGATACTTTTCGACCCAGAATAAAGCATTTGCGATTAAAAAGTTTGATACTTCTTTTCTTCCGTAGTCAAAGATTAATGTTCCCCAATCCGGATGTTCACCGCGTCTCTTGTCCGGATGCTCATAAAGCGGTGTTCCGTCAAAATGTGCGAGCCCGAATTCATCTTTCGGAAAATGTGCCGGAACCCAGTCCAAAATAATACCGATTCCGTTTTTGTGCATATAATTCACAAAATACATAAAGCCCGCAGGATCACCGAATCTTGCAGTCGGAGCATAATATCCCGTAACCTGATATCCCCAAGATCCGTCAAAGGGATGCTCCATAACGGGAAGAAGCTCCACATGAGTATATCCCATGTCTTTCACGTAAGCGGCTATTTTTTCGGCAAGCGTTTTGTAATCATAGAAGCTTCCGTCTTCCTCAGACGGCTTTAAGAAGCTTCCCAAATGAACCTCGTAAATATTTACGGGAACGTTAAAGATATCACTTTTTTCACGCTTATTAAGCCACATTTTGTCGGCCCATTTAAATTTGCTTATATCATAAACAACAGACGCATTGTTCGGACGTTTTTCCGATGCCTTTGCGTAAGGGTCTGCCTTAAATACGGTTTCACCGTTTGCTTTTGTGATTGCAAATTTGTATAAGGCTCCCGCTCCCACACCCGGCACAAAAAGCGAAAAAATACCGTATTTTTCGTTCTTTTTCATTATATTGCGCCTTTTGTCCCAAAGGTTAAAATCCCCCACAACGCTCACGCTTTTTGCATTCGGAGCCCAAACATCAAATCTTGTTCCCGGGACACCGTCATATTTTTCGCATCTTGCGCCCAGATAATCATAAATTTCATAATTTATCCCGTTTTGAAATTTTATAAAAGCCTCTTCATCGATTTCGGGATAAAAAGAATATGCATCATATGTAACAAAAATATTTCCGTCGGGATAAGTAAGTTCCAGTTCATATTTAAAAGGAAGGGCATTCGGCACCGTGACTTCAAAAAAGCCGTCCCTATGGATACTCACCATATCATATTCCGTTTTTTGCTTTTTTAATTTTACTTTTGCCTGTACGGCATCGGGATAAAATGTGCGAATCACTGTCCCGTTTTCCGTCTCCTTCGCGCCGAGTACCGAAAAAGGATCGGTGCTTATACCGTATAAAATATCATTGATTTCTTTTGTCAAATCCATCCATATCCCCCTTATTCCAAATACCATTCATCAACTTTAGACTCTGAACGGTTGTTTTTTTCTGTATTTTCCGAATTTTCCGTATTTTCGTTTTCGGTGACTTCCGTCTCACCGTTATATACGTTTTCTTTTTTCCCTTCAAGAATTTTCAAAGTATATTTCTTTAAAATCTTTTCCAATGTAAGCGATTCAAGAAGTACCGCAAGCGATACAATAAATATGATTGCAAAAAAGTTTGTTATATAAACAAGTATTGCGGATATTGCCCATATCAAAACATTTAAGCATGTGACAGAGAAGTGTTTCGCCGAAATTCCGAGAGAAAACTTGATTGCCCCAAAGGTTTTCATCGTAAACCTCGATATAACAGGAAAATAATATATAAACCACCCCGTCACAAAAAAAGCAATTATGACAAAAATTGCAAGATATATAAGGCTTTCGGATGTATCCGTTCCCGCTTCCGTTTCTGCGCTCATGAGCTCAAATACCCATTTGAAATCAATTGTGAGAATCCATGCAAAAAATACAATGATCACGGAACCTATGGCACCTTGCCTGAAATTTGACTTAAAAGCATTTACAAATTCTTTTATTGCATATCCCCGCTGTCTTCTCACCGACTTAACAACCGCATAATACATTGCGGAAAGCGACGGAACAATTACAACAAGAGAAAGCAGCATAAGTACTTCAAATACAAAAATTTCCGTTGTCGCATAAAGACTTGCGAATATAAAAAAGGGCACATACAATAAAAGCCACAAAAAATTTAAAACAATTAAATCGAATGCCTTTCCCATAAACGAAAAAAAAGCATTGTCGGGATTAAAAAAATTATTCATGCTATTACTCCGAATTAAACCTCATATTAACATCATAACCAATTAATTTTATCGTATCCGGATTGATTATGCAAATAAATTATATAAATAAATCTCATCAAAAAAAATGCTTAAACTTAAAACATAACAAAAGCACCGGAGAATCACTTTCTCCGATGCCTTAAAGTCTAAAATTTAATTTTCTTTTTTCTTTTTGTAACGCGAAACAACAAAGCCTGCTGCGAAGAACAAAATTGCAATTCCTGCGAATCCGAGCATGGCATAAAGCGTCTGTTGCCAGTTTACCGAACCTTCACCGCAATCACCCTTTACAAGCACCATTGCGGAAATCGGAGCAACAGTAACGCTTCCCGAGACTTTCTCTAGGCTCTTTGTGCCTGCCGTTTCATCATTTATGCAAATGTTCCATTTGCCTTCGGGAAGAGTAACTGTCGTGCTTTCTTTATTCGGGTTAAATATTGCTATTATTCCGTCCGAAATTTCATTTTCGACGTCACCCGAAATTTGCATTGCGACAACGTTGTCGTCCGTATCCGTTATACGCGTGATTTTTTCGGCTATTACCTCTGAATCACTGAGTCTGAGCGCCGCATGGGCCTTTCTGAACGCAATCAATCCCTTATAATAATTAAATACGCTCATATATTCCTCATCAAGGAGATTATCCCACTTTATCTGGTTTACATTGTCGAGCGCATTGTAACTGTTTGAATTAAACGTTCCGTCGGAATTTGTTTTGGTACGGAGCATTTCTTCTCCCGCCTGCATAAACGGAATTCCCTGAGACGTAAGATAAATTGCCGCTGCAAGATTATTCATCCTTATTTGATTTTCTCTCGTCTCATTGGGCGTTGAGCTTGTGATTCTGTCGATAAGCGTATTGTTGTCATGGCATGACGCATACTGAATCATTTGCACGGGATTCTTTGACCAGGTTGTCTGAGCCTTAAAGCAGGAAGCAATCTTATCGGTAACTCCCGTAAGCCCCGACACGTATCCGAGCGATGTTGTCGAAAAAACATTTCCCTTTAACGTATCTCTCATGTCATCGCTGAAAAATGCCATATCCGGCACTTTCTTCGAATTTACCTGTGTTGTAAGCGTATAGCCGTCCTTGGTAAGAGTTGTGCTCATGGTCCAGCCTTCGCCGTAAAAGATTACATTCGGATGCTTTTCGTGTACGGTTTTGATTATTTCATTCATCGTTTCCGTATCGATAAGCCCCACAAGGTCAAATCTGAAGCCGTCGATATGATATTCGTCCGCCCAGTAATTTACGGAATCAACAATATATTTTTTAACCATCGCACGTTCTGTTGCCGTATCGTTTCCGCATCCCGAACCGTTTGAATATTTGCCGTTTTCGTCCGTTCTCGAAAAATATCCCGGAACAAGCTTGTTTATACAAAAATCAGCCGCACTGTATACGTGGTTGTAAACAACGTCCATGACAACACTTATTCCGTTGTCGTGAAGAGCCTTTACCATCTGCTTTACTTCACTCACACGAACCTCACCGTTATACGGGTCTGTGGAATACGAGCCTTCGGGAACATTGTAATTCACAGGATCATAGCCCCAGTTAAACGTGGCAAGCGTGGATTTTGATTCGTCAATCGAACCAAAATCATAAAAAGGAAGTATATGAAGATGCGTAATCCCAAGTTCCTTTATATGGTCAAGTCCCGTGGAAACGCTTCCGTCGGACACAGTTGTCCCTGTTTCCGTAAAACCCAAATATTTTCTCTTATTTTTAATCCCTGAGCTCTTGCTGCTTGAAAGATCCCTTATATGAAGCTCATAAATTATCGCGTCGTTAACAGGCATATCGTAATTCGGGTCCTTATCGGTATCCCACCCTTCGGGATCGGTCGAATCAAGGTCGATTACCATCGCTCTTTTTCCGTTAACACCCGTTGTCCTTGCATAGGGATCGCAAACTTCCGTAAAACCGTCGCCGAAAAAAACAGAATAAGTGTAATATGTACCGTTTAAGTCGCCTGTCTTAACCGCGACCCAGGTACCCGCATCACTTTTTTCCATCTTTATCTGTTCGATCAAATCCGTGTTTGTTTCGGTTCCCGTTTCATAAAGGTTTACATAAAGCTCATTTGCGGTCGGTGCCCAAACCTTAAAAGTTGTTTTGTCTTTGGTCCACACAGCTCCGAGATCATCTCCCGTATATGTATATGCCGCTTCAAATTCCGCAGTCGAATAAATATTCGGAATTGTTATTTTATAATCCGTATTGTCAAAAGTAAGCTTATAATTTTTCACTCTGTCCATTTCCGTTTCAAGTACTATAAGATAGGAATTTTCTCCGATGTTTGATACCTTTGAAATCTTGATTTCTCCGTCCGTTCCCACAACCGCAAACGAATCCGCCGTGATATTTTCGGGCGTTCCCGTCATCACAACCGAAAGCTTATCACTGCTTTCGTATTTCACCTGCGACACCTTGACACCCGTCACGCTGTCTTCGTCGTACGCTTTTGTATAACCCTTTACGCCCGATTCAACATATATATGAACCGTTCCCGAAATCATTTCGGAAATATCTATATACTGATCCTCGCTTACATCCTTTGCCCAGCTTGCCGTTCTTACAATAAATCCGACCTTTGTGGTTCCCGGTGTAATTATTTTTGTCGCAACCATTTCTCCGTCTTCATTGTTAAACGCATATCCCGAACCGTCAAAGCCGTATTCCCAAAGCCATACGTCCCAGCCGTCATAATTTCCGTCTGTTCTGTGATAATGCAGTTTAAGCACAAGATCCGCAGCTTTTGCACTGTTCACGGGTATCAACCCGAAACTCAAAGCAAAAATCATCAAAAATGCCGCAATGCGGGCAAATATTCCTTTTGTTTTCTTCATGTTCTCCTCCTTAAAATATAAAGCTTTAAGCTTAAAACTCATTTTACCAAAAAGAAATAATATTTTCCACACTTTTTTCGAAAAGTTTCGAAAAAAGTGCCCGAAAATTCCGGATGCAAAATTCCGGATGCATAATTTTTGTTTAAATACAAATGTACTCGATTTGTTGTGCAATCCGTCAAAGATTATTTAAAATTTATGTTGACTTTAGTTTGGTAACGTGGTAGCATATCACAAAATCATTGTTTGACAAAAATAAACTTTTCGGAGGAACTTATGAAATTCAAAAAAATAACAGCACTCATTTTATCCGTAATCATGTGTATGTCACTCACCGCATGCGGAAGCGAAGAAAAATTTATCGTCGGATTCGACGCCGAATTCCCGCCTTACGGATACGTTGACGATAACGGCAATTATGTCGGATTCGATCTCGACCTTGCCGCAGAAGTATGCAAGCGAAACGGCTGGGAAATAGAATACCGTGCAATCGACTGGTCTTCAAAGGACCTCGAGCTTTCATCCGGCACAATCAGCTGCATTTGGAACGGCTTCACAATGAGCGATGACAGAATCGACACATACACATGGTCGGATCCTTATGTTGACAACAGCCAGGTATTTGTTGTTTCGTCTTCGTCAGGTATAAAATCTCAGGCAGATTTATCCGGAAAAACGGTTGTTGTTCAATCCGCATCATCGGCACTTGACGCACTTGAATCTGAAGACAGCGCTGCTCTCACCGCATCTTTTAAGGAGCTCATCCAGGTTCCCGATTACAATTCGGCATTTATGTATCTTGAAGCAGGTACGGCTGATGCAATAGCAATGGATATCGGCGTTGCCAATTATCAAATCGCCGAAAGAACTGCCGGCGCATACGAAATTTTATCGGAAGTTCTCGTTTCCGAAAAATATGCAATCGGCTTTAAGCTCGGAAATACCGAACTCCGTGACGAAGTGCAAAAAGCCCTCGATGATATGATGACAGACGGAACCTTCCAATCAATCGCCGAAAAATGGGGACTTTCCGATTCGATTATAGTTAAATGATAACGGGAGTTGATTAATGGACTTTACTGCCTTTTTAAATATTGTACTCAGGCTTATCGAAGGTCTTTCGGTATCGGTCGGAATATTTGTCCTGACGCTTGTTATTTCCCTACCGCTCGGACTTTTGATAGCATTCGGAAGAATGTCAAAAAACATAATATTAAAAACAATCATAAGGGTGTACATTTCTGTAATGAGAGGTACACCTCTTATGCTGCAGCTTATGTTTATATTTTTCGGTCCCTCGTTTATCTTTCATGTTTCACTTTCGTCCTCTTACAGAATAATTGCGGTAATACTCGGATTCGGACTTAATTACGCCGCTTATTTTGCAGAAATTTACAGAGGCGGAATCGAATCTGTTCCGAAAGGTCAGTATGAAGCCGCCGCCGTTCTCGGATATACACGCAGCCAAACATTTACAAGAATCATTTTTCCGCAGGTTATAAAGCGCATAATTCCTTCAATCACAAATGAAGTTATAACGCTTGTAAAAGACACTTCGCTTGCCTTTGTCTTATCCGTTGCCGAAATGTTTACAATCGCAAAGCAAATCGTTGCGGCAAAGGGAACCGTAATTCCGCTTGTGGTTGCCGGTCTCTTCTATTACATATTCAACTCCGTTGTCGCATTTATAATGGCAAAGATCGAAAAAAAATTTTCCTTTTATTCGTAGGGAGGCGTCATGAACATATTTGAAATCAATCACGTAAAAAAAGGCTTTGACGGAGAAGGCGTTTTAAATGATATCTCTTTTGGTGTAAAAAAAGGCGAGGTGGTTTCGATAATCGGTCCGTCGGGTTCGGGCAAATCAACTCTTCTCAGATGCGCCACAATGCTTGAAAAAATGGATTCCGGAGAACTGATTTACGATGGGATTTATGCCGCAAAAAACGATTCAAACGGAAAAGCAGTTTATGAAAACCAAAGCGTATTAAAAGAAATACGAAAAAAATTCGGACTCGTGTTTCAATCCTTCAATCTCTTTCCTCATTTTACTGTATTAAAGAACATAACCGATGCTCCAATAAATGTTTTAAAAAGAGATCCTACGGAAGTAAATGAAGAAGCTTTTGCGCTTTTGTCCAAAATGGGGCTTTCCGATAAAGCTTTAGCATATCCGTCCCAGCTTTCCGGCGGTCAGCAGCAGCGCATTTCGATTGCGCGCGCACTTGCAATGAAACCCGAGATGCTTTTTTTTGACGAACCGACATCGGCACTTGATCCCGAGCTCACGCTCGAAATATTGAAGGTCATTAAGCAGCTTGCCGCAGAGCACATGACAATGGTAATCGTTACACACGAAATAAATTTTGCGCGCAACGTTTCCGACAGAATTGTTTTTATGGCTGACGGTATAATTGTTGAAGAGGGTGCTCCGGATGAAATATTAAACAATACAAAAAGCGAGCGCTTGAAGAATTTCCTTGACAAAATGAACGAAAAATAAAACAAAATCAAATAAAATAAAAGAACAGAGTTTACGATATAATAAAAAAGCCGCAGGTTTGATTCCTGCGGCTTTTTTTGTTATATTCCCTAAAACATTACTCTCGGCGAAAATACCGATATTGTTTTATATTACAACTATCTGATATCCTGCATTGCAACTCCGTCCATATCGTCAAATGCCTGATTTTCACCAACCATTCCCCAAATGAACGTATAATTTCTTGTACCGCAGCCCGAATGTATCGACCAACTGGGCGAAATAACAGCCTGCTCGTTGTGCATTACAATATGACGTGTTTCCGTGGGCTCGCCCATATAGTGGAAAACAATGTCATCATCACCCATTTCAAAATAAAGATATACTTCCATTCTTCTGTCATGTGTATGACAAGGCATTGTATTCCATACGGAGCCTTCCTCAAGGTGTGTCATACCCATTACAAGCTGGCAGGATTCAACCTGACCGGGAAGAATATATTTGCAAATCGTTCTGTGGTTTGCATCCTTTAAGCTTCCACACTCTACCTTATTGCAATCCTTTATGATAACAACATTTGGTTCGGGTGTGCCATTCGGACGAATAAGAACGGTCGGATAAGTCTTATGTGCGGGTGCACTGTTCAAATAGAATTTTGCGGGGGTATTCTTGTTGACGGAAGCAAAAGAAATGTCACGCGATCCCATTCCGATATACATGCCTTCTTTGTAAGCAAGCTTGTATTCTTTTCCGTCGATTGTGATAATTCCGTCACCGCCGATATTGATAACGCCCATTTCGCGTCTCTCGAGGAAATAATCCGCTCTCAATTCATCACCTGCGGTAAGAACAAGCTTTTTTTCGACAGGAACCGCAGAACCCGTGATGATTCTGTCGATATGGCTGTAAACAAGCTTGATGTCGTCTGCCTTAAAAAGGTCGTCGATCAAAAACTCCTCGCGAAGTCTTTCCGTTGTATAAAATTTAACATCCTTGGGGGATGCCGCTGTACGTAATTCCATAAGAATCTCCTTCTAAACCCGATTAAATTTATCTCTGAACTCTCCCGGAGCCGTCTCCGCCTACAAGGTTGTCAACATCCGAACGGGAAACCAGATTAAAGTCGCCGGGGATTGTATGCTTAAGTGCAGATGCGGCAACGCCGTATTCAAGTGCGCTCTTAAAATCCTTTTTGTCAAGGAAGCCGCAGATTACGCCGCCTGCAAATGAATCTCCACCGCCGACTCTGTCAACGATGGGTGTGATTCTGTATTCTCTCGAATGATAAAATTCCTTTGTGTCACGCGAATAGATGCATGCGCTCCAGCCGTTGTCCGATGCGGAATGGCTGACACGAAGAGAGCTTATTACATATTCAAAATTGAATTTATTAACCATCTGTTCAAAAATAGATTTATATCCGTCAAGCTTCAAATCTCCGCTTGTAACGTCCGTTTCGCCGGGCTTGAATCCGAGAACCTTTTCGGCATCCTCTTCGTTTCCGATGCAGACGTCAACATATTGCATAAGATTTGACATAACAGCCTGTGCCTTTTCGGAAGACCAAAGCTTTTTGCGGAAATTAAGATCGCACGAAACCTTTACGCCCGCCTTCTTTGCAGCCTTGCAGGCTTCTTCCGTGAGGATTGCGGCCTTGTCCGAAATTGCGGGTGTAATTCCCGTAAAGTGGAACCAATCGGCGCCTTCAAAAATCTTGTCAAAGTCAAAATCTGCGGGATCTGCTTCGGCAATTGCCGAATGAGCGCGGTCATAAATAACATTTGAAGCTCTCATTGCAGAGCCTGTCTCAAGAAAATAAATTCCGAGTCTGTCTCCGCCTCTTGCGATATTTTTTGTGCCTACATTCATCTTGCGAAGTGCGGCAACAGCAGCCTCACCGATAGGATTCTTGGGAACCTTTGTGACAAATTCCGCATCATGTCCGTAATTGGCAAGCGATACGGCAACATTTGCCTCACCACCGCCGTAGTTGATGTCGAATTCGTCGGCCTGAAGGATTTTTTCGTTTCCGGGTGTGGAAAGTCTGAGCATTATCTCACCCATTGTAATAACTTTTGCCATTGGTTTTCTCCTTTTTGTATAATGTATAAGATTGGATGCCTTTTTTAAGACACCTCATTTATATATGAATACCATAGGTATTATATACCATAAACATACGTTTTGCCACCTTGAAATAAGACGGTAACAAAATGATTATCACGTATCATAAGAAGTCAAAAGAAGTTTTTTTAATCATGCGACATAGGAAGTCAAAAAGTGACTTATCCGTATCACAAAGTGACTCCGCGCTTAAATATAGCAAGATCGTGGAATCCCGCAATTTCGCTTTTTACTTCCTTACCGGAAGCAACACTCAAAACATATAAATAGAATTCCTTTGCAAGTGCATTTCTGTCTTTCCCTTCCGTAAGAATACCGCAGTTAAAGTCAATCCACTTATTCTTCTTCTCGGCAAGAGCACTGTTTGTCGAAATCTTGACCGTCGGGACAGGCGACGCAAACGGTGTTCCGCGTCCGGTCGTAAAAAGAACGATCTGAGCTCCGCTTGCCGCAAGTGCCGTTGCCGCAACAAGGTCGTTGCCCGGTGCCGAAAGAAGGTTAAGGCCTTTTTCCTTTACTCTGTCCGCATATTCAAGCACGCCTTTCACATATGTGCTTCCGGACTTTTGGGTGCATCCGAAAGATTTGTCTTCCAATGTGGATATTCCGCCCGCTTTGTTTCCGGGTGACGGATTTTCGTATATTTCCTGATCATTTTTGATGAAATATTCCTTAAAATTGTTTATCAGACATACCGTTTTGTCAAACAATTCAGGGCTTTCACATCTGTTCATCAAAATTGTTTCCGCACCGAACATTTCCGGAACTTCCGTAAGAATTGTCGTTCCGTTAAGAGAGCAAAGCATATCCGAGAAAAGTCCGACAATCGGATTTGCCGTAATTCCCGAAAGTCCGTCGGAGCCTCCGCATTTAAGCCCTATCACAAGCTCCGATACATCACATTCTTCTCTTTTAAAGCTTCCCGCATAATCTATAAGTTCATCGATAAGACGGGCGGCATCCGCAAACTCATCTTCCGAATCCTGACATTGCAGGAATTTAATTCGCCTTTCATCATATTCGCCTATATAATTTTTAAGAACGGAAATATTTGAATTTTCGCATCCGAGTCCGAGAACAAGCACTCCGCCGGCATTCGGATGATTAATCAGATCGGCAAGGATTTTTCTTGTACTTTCCTGGTCTTCGCCCATCTGGGAGCATCCGTAAGGATGTGAAAAGGCAAGGATCTTTTCCACTGTTCCGTGCGCCTTATAGGCATTATCCTTTTCAATCTTTGCCGCAATCGAATTTACGCATCCGACCGTCGGAATAATCCATATTTCGTTTCTTACTCCGACACCGCCTGCTCTCTTATATCCCATAAACGTATGCGGAATATCCGCAACGGTCTTTGTATCGCATTCGACAGGATTATATGTATATGAAAGAAGGTCCTTAAGATTTGTTTTCATATTATGCGTATGCACGTGGCTTCCTGCACCGATATCCGTTATCGCATGTCCTATCGGATTTCCGTACTTTATGATATTGCAATTCGCTTTTATATCATAAATCGCAATCTTATGACCTCTTACGATGTCTTCGGTAACTGTTATGTTTTTTCCCGCAAGCTCAATTACCGTACCTTTTTTGATATCGTTAAGAGCAACACAAACATTGTCCTTTTCGTTGATAAGAATATAATCCATAGCGGCACTTCCTTAAAAAACTATACTTTTAAAGCTGATTTTAATCTGTTTTAAATTTTTAGTCAACCCAATAAAAGCATCTCAAACATATTCAACAATCTTTTAAATCTTTATCGCAACAATCGCAATCTAAATATTATGTTGCCTTATAATGTTTGTTAAAAATTTACGATAAAAAGCAATTATTGACAAGTTTAGCCACTTGTTTTGAAATATAATCTGTTTTATAATCCGTTATGAACGGTGTTCAAAAACGTCGTCACTTTTATGATAATGAAAGGAAAAAAGCCATGAAAGATTTCATGAACAAAGAAGATTTCTTGTTATCGAACAATACCGCAAAAAAACTTTTTGAAGCAGCGAATAAAATGCCCATTATCGACTATCACTGCCATATCAACCCGAAGGAAATTGCCGAAGACAGGCAATTCAAAAATATCACCGAGGTTTGGCTCGGCGGCGATCACTACAAATGGCGTCAAATGCGTTCAAACGGTGTTGACGAAAAATACATAACCGGTGACGCTTCCGATTACGACAAATTCGTTAAATGGTCCGAAACACTTCAAAAGGCAATCGGAAATCCTCTTTATCATTGGAGTCATCTTGAGCTTCAAAGATATTTCGGTTTCAACAAGCCCCTCTCTCCCGCAACATGCGATGAAGCCTGGGAAGTTTGCAACAAGAAATTAAACGATCCCTCAATGTCCGTTCGCAACATCATCAAAATGTCAAACGTCGACACTATTTGCACAACGGACGATCCGATAGATTCGCTCGAATGGCACAAAAAGATAAAGGCTGACACCACATTTACCGCAAAGGTTTATCCCGCATGGCGTCCCGACAAGGCAATGAACCTTGAGAAGCCCGATTATCTTGACTATATCACAAAGCTTGAGGCTGCCGCAAATCACAAGATTACGAATTTCAGGGATTTGTGTGACGCTCTCTCCCTCCGAATGGATTATTTTGCCGAAAACGGCTGCCGTGTATCCGATCACGGAATCGATTATGTTATGTTTAAGCCTTATACCGAGGAAGAGGTTGAAGCCATATTCTCTGCCCGCCTGTGCGGAAAAGAAATCAATGCATACGATATTCTCAAATTCAAGACTGCCTTCATGGTATTTGTCGGAAAAGAATATGCACGCCGCAATTGGATACTTCAGCTTCATTACGGTGCACTTCGCAACAACAACAGCATCATGTTTGACAAGCTCGGTCCCGATACCGGCTATGACTGCATAAATATCACATCGGGCACATCCGAACTTGTTGCATATCTTGATTGCTTAAATAAATCAGGTTCACTTCCGAAGACAATTCTTTATTCACTTAATCCTTCGGACAATGCCGCACTTTGCACAATCATCGGAAGCTTCCAGAATTCCGATGCCATAGGCAAGCTTCAGCACGGTGCCGCCTGGTGGTTCAACGACAACAAAACAGGAATGCAGGAGCAAATGACAACCCTTGCGAATCTCGGTCTCCTTTCCAACTTTGTCGGAATGCTTACCGATTCACGAAGCTTCCTTTCTTATACTCGTCACGAATATTTCAGACGTATCCTTTGCGACCTTATCGGAACATGGGTTGAAAACGGCGAATATCCCTGCGACATGGAATTCCTCACCAAAACGGTTCAGGATATTTCCTACAACAATTGCAAGCGTTACTTCGGTTTCTGATACATTCATAATTCTTTCAAAATGCGGCTGCATACGGCAGCCGCATTTTATTTTACCGTGCGGCAGCCACATGCAGCCGCATTTTATGATAGAAGATTCAAACGCCGCAAACAAAGCGCATAACAATCCGTATATCGCCCGGTTCAATTTTTACCTTAGCTTTGAATCAACCGCAAATATAACATCATCAAAAATTACATCGTTTTCTTTGTCAACAATTTTCAAATCAAACGAAATACGTATGATTGCATTTTTTTCAAAAAATTCTTCATACCCTGACAACGTGTTTACCGTCGAATAATTAATCATGCTTTCGTAATTTTCTTCTCTTACCGCATAAGACAGATGATTCAAAACATAATTTATGTTTTCGCTTATATATCTTTCGTTAATTTCAAATTCCATGGCATCATGAACCTCCGCACCGCGCTCATAAAACATCATAATTTTATTGTATACCGTGCCCGTAGACAACACATGAACTTTTTCGTAAAAATCATCGTCATTTTTAATTTCATAAATCGGTGTCAAATTAACCTGCACCGGCAAAACAACGTTTTCTGACAATTGCCCCCTTATATAACAGCTTATCAAATCCCCTGCATCCGTACAAATTAAAGTTTCTTCGTCGTCCAAATCACCTTCGTTTATTGGGACATTGTTTATTGCATAAATCCCTGCGTCGACAAAAGCTTCTTTTTCTTCGGAATCCTTTTGCCATACGGCATAAAGTGTTATATCCGACGTAAAATAACATATATCTTCCGAATTTATATAATCGTTTTCGTATTCTTCGCTCCGTTTCCAGCCGCAAAAAATATATCCGGCTCTTTTCGGAAAGGGAAGCTCTCCGATTTTGGCATGATATAATACCTTCTTTATCTTTTCTTCTTCATCCATTTCCCCTTCAGTCGGATCAAAAAAAATTGTATATTCACACGCATCCCAGTGTCCGTAAAAATCAATATCTTTTACGCTTTTCATTATTTCGTTCTTTGCGAGGTTCTTACCCGTGCCGTTCCCTCTGTATTCCGAATATCGCCAAAACGTATCGTAATTTATATTAAATCCCAAAATATTCTTTGCTCTCGGCCTCGGAATTTCATCTTCATATTCAACTACAATCGATTCCTTTGTATTTGCTGCCCATTCGGCATGCAAAAAAAGCATATCGGTATCGGTACAAACACTTGTTTCTCCGTACGGAATTTGATTATTGTCATACCATCCCAGAAAACTATATCCCGAAAGCCCGGGCTTCTCCGGAAATTTAAGAGAAAAACACAATTTTTTTCCGTAATATGCATATCCCGTTATATCGTTGGATGAACCTCTTATATCACCGCCGCACGGATCAAACACAACCTTTACTTTTTTTGGCCGAAATTTTACGACTATATTTATGTTGCATTCCGGCATCAAAAAAGTATAACTTATATCGTTATCCGTGCCTTTAATAAGCATATCGATATTTTCGTTTGAAACTCCGTTAGAAACAATATCCGTGCGTTCTGAATTTTCATTTTCCGTAACATGGTCAACATAAAAAGCATCTGTTTCGTATCCGATATCCGGATTCACAAAAACCGTAATCCTGTCACCCATATTTATTTTTTCTTTCGGTTCAGAGTCGTTTATCGAATAAGTTACTTTTCCGCCTTTTGTGCTCTCAATATTTATTTTAAAACTTTTTATCAAAGTTACTTCAATATCGGTGCTTAAGGCATTTTTAACTCTTATGTTTTTTTCTTTGTCAAAAAAGTATTTATAATCTTCACTTTTGACCTTTAATGTGATTATTTTGGGTTCTTCACCAAAATCATTTTCATTTAATTCGCCCGTCACGCATTCATATCCCGTAACAATATCTCCGTTATACATATACAAGGTCGCATGCGTATTTATTTTTTCTCCCGGACGAATAGTTTGTTTTTCCGAATCGGCTAATATTTTTGTGACAATCTTACCGCATATCGGTTCTGCCGGCTTACCGTCGGCGTCATAAAATCCTCCGACTTTTTTTGAACACGAAAGCACAGACTTTGTTACCGTAGAATAATGTCTTGTTCCCGTATATTCATCTCCGTAATAATCGTATGTTTCCTCTCTTGCAAATTTTATTTCGCGACCTCTGTCTTTCATCTCACATCCAGACGAACACTCATACCTCGTTCCGTTTTTTTCGGCGCCGCATGAGGAGCATCTCCAAACCACATAGCCGTAAAGCTCATAGCCGTCAAAAGTAAGTCGCGCAATACTTCTGCAATTTGGGCACCTTTTTGACGTTCCCGTACCCTCTACGAATGTTCCGCATGACGGGCAGCTTCCCGAAAAGCATGATTTTTGAACACCCGCAACCGTTCTGTTGTAAACCCATGTTCCGTTGCACACTCCCTTAACACTTTTATAACATCCGTTATTTTGACTGTGCACATGCGGACTCACATCATAACAAACAGAATTATTGTGTACATGTCCGCTGTTTGAGCTTTCCGATGCAAATATAATATTTATGTCTTTGGGGTTCATATATACATATATAATAAGAAAACAACAAAAAGCACAAAGAAATTTAATTGATTTAATTTTTTTCATTATTCAATATCCTGAAGCGGCACTTTAACCGTATATTCATAATTGTAATCATAACCGACATTCACTTTCACCGCTTCCCATACCGCATAGAGCGTCACATCGCCAAAAAAATTATATCTTGTGTTTTTTAACACCATATCAGCGTCCGGATCACCTGTGGATTTGTTGTCGTAAGTCACTTTTTTGGTTGACCACCCCTTAAACATATATCCGTAGCGTGTAGGCTTCGGAAGGTCACCTATTAAATCATCGTATCTTACATACATATACTTAATATCCGCATTTTTTAGGTCCGTTGCGTCATATTTCCATTTTTCGCTGTAATCAAAAGTAATTTTATACGTTTTTCCGCTCCAATCGGGGTAAAGCGTAATGTCTTCGGAAAGCAAAAATATATCTCCGTTTTTGATTTTTTCTCCCGTCCCCAATTCCCGGGTATTCCAACCGATAAAATCAAAGCCGTATTTTTGAGCATCCGGAAGTGCATATTCTCCGGCAAGCTTTTCACCGTACGAAATTTTGACATAATACTTTTCACCGGGCTCCATATCCAAAATCTTTGCCTCTTCCCCCGGGTCAAGTGTTATCGTATATGTTTTTATCGTCCAACAGCCCTTTACCGAAATGTCTTTCATATACAAAAATACATCCGAACCGTTTACATATTCTTTTTTTTCGTCATTTTCATCATCACTTATATACCATCCCATAAATTCATATCCGTCACATTCCGGAATTACATTTAAGGGAATTATGTTTTTAAATTCCTTCCCGTATTTTGCCGTATATACCCCCGCTTTTTTTGAATCAATTCCCGCATTTGTCATATTTTGGGCTCCGTTTGGCCAATTGATATCCAGATTTATATCAAAAGCCATCGGTGAATATTTGGCAATAAGTGTTTCATTCGCCGCTATTTTAAATCTTTCTCCCAAAATCAATATGTCGCTTAAGCTTTTTGAATACCACCCCAAAAAAATATAACCTTTGTCTATTTCGGGAATCGGCAAATCACTAATATATGCATCATAAGAAACGGTCATGGTTATGTTTTCGCCCTTAATCACGGCATATGGTGCACTTTCCTTATTGAAATCAAATGTAATATTAAATTTTTGAGGTTCATAGATTGCGTAAATTGTCCTTACTTCACCAAATCCCGAAAAGGAATATGTATCCCCGGGATAAAATTTCTGTCCGGTGCCGTTATAATTTTCGGCATAATACAAAAAGCTGTGTCCCTCTCTGTGGATTCCGTATTTTTCGGGTTCATACAATAAAACATTTTGCCCCTCTATCCATGTCCCGATATAATCTTCGCTTGTATCGTCACATACGGTGCAGCATCCGTTTAAAATTCCGAGCGTACTTTTTGTACATGTATGGCTTAATATTTCGGGCTCCGAAGCCATCTCATCACCGCACACGATGCATTTATACAAATAGCAATAAATATCCCCGCCGCAGTTTTCACATGTACCGTATTTTTGTTTTGATTTTTTGTATTTGCATATATGTTCCGATTCGGAATCGAATTCGCCAAGCGGGCAAGTCCCCCAGCAGGCGTAAAGAATAATATGATTTTCGGAAATAAAATCAATCGTAT
>CAVJHK010000007.1:51415-57002 GCA_963649295.1 Lachnospiraceae bacterium
AAAAAAAAAAAAAAACATCTGAATCATCTCTCCCGATAATTCCTTTGTTCACCTCATACTTTTTTGTTGACCAATACCAAAAAAAACAATTGTTTCTCTTTGGTATTTCATTTATTACATATACATCTCCGAGAGACGATTTTTGCGAAAAAATGTATTCACTCAGCGTTCTGTCATCTATGGTGATATTTCCGCCGTTGCATTTATAATCAACAGTCAAATCAATATCAAGAATATAATCAAATTTAAGGTACTTTCCGTGTCCGTATATATCAATAATGTTGTCTTTTTGTGTTTGGTTTAACGAATAAAATCCCGAAAGTCTGTTTCCGTATGTATCGCGCCCGGAGCCTTTTTTTACATATACCGCCCACCCCGATGCCTCGCAATCGTCAAGACTGTCCCAATAATTGTTTTGGTCGGAATCATAATTATACGGTCCCACATATTTTTTTCTTGAATAGATTTTGACAATGGGGTTAAATTTTACCGTGACATATTTTATATTGTTTGTATCCGCATTGCCTTCAAGATATTCTTTTATTTTTGAGTCATAATTTTCTTCAAAATAAAGCTTGCTGTCATCCCCCGTATTAACATAAGTTGCAATTCGGGTGCCGTTTAATTCAAGATAATATGTTCCCTCTACAGAAGAATTTGATGTTCCGCTTTCAAACGGGATTTCCTTAATTGTTTCTCCCGTCAAAGTATTTATAACATAAAAATTCATATAAGTTCTGAATGTAATATATTCGCTTCCGATTCCCGAAAAAGATGTATCGACTTCTTTTATTTTTCCGTTTTCCGAATATATTACATCGGCGTATACCATGTGATTTAAAAAAAACAAACAGCATATAAATCCCACAACCGCCATAAAGCATATGACATACCTTTTTTTAATAATCATAATAAGGTCCGTCCTTAATATAAAGGGGAGCGGGATAACCTGTCGCAACATTCTTAAACCAAATGGCATCCTCATACAAAAATCCTATTTCAAGTGCGTATTTTGTCCCCGACCACCTGTTTAAGGAGCCGTCCGAATTGCAAAGATAGCCTTCCCGCATCCAGCCGTCCGTAAACCTGAAATAAAAATTCATATATTCGCTGAATTTGCTGTAACAATATACGCCGTATTCAAAAGAGCCGTCAGAAGCATAATTTCTTGTCACTCCCGATTCCTTTGCGATAATTTTAGATGTTCCATCCGGATAATCAATATAAATATGCGGCTGATGGGTATATTCATGGATTGTCGTTCCGTCAGGTTCTGTTCGATATATACAGGATTCTCCGCTTTTTGAATAAGTGTCCACCTGAAGTTTTTGGCCGCTTGAATACCATGTAATTGTTCTTGTTGCAGCCGCTGCACCGTCCTGTGCCGGAATATTTTCCACCGTTGTCCTTAAAATTTCTCCCGTAATCTGCGGATAAACCGTTACCGTCGGTCTGGAAGCAACTGTCGGAGTGGGAGTTTTGGTAGGACGCAAGGTAGCGGTCGGCGTCACCGTAAATGTGGGTGTCGGAGTAAACGTCGGTGTTACCGTAAACGTCGGCGTCACCGTAAACGTAGGGGTCACAGTAAACGTAGGTGTCACCGTAAACGTAGGTGTCACTGTAAACGTAGGCGTCACCGTAAACGTAGGTGTCACAGTAAATGTAGGTGCCATAGTAGGTGTCACAGTAAACGTGGGTGTCACAGTAGGTGTCACCGTAAACGTGGGCGTCACAGTAAATGTGGGCGTAATAGTAAATACAGGCATAGGGGTAAGCACAGATGCCCGCGTAACGGCCGGAGTCAAAATAAATGCCTTAGACGGCATAGGTGTCTTTGTCGATATATTTGTAGGTGTTAAAGCAGATGTGGCTGTCGATATGGGGGGCGTTGTAAAAACAGATAAAGAATTTAAATTTTTTTGAAAATTTGAAGAATCACTTAAATCGGTTGTCGATATTTCGCCAAACAGCTTTATAAGAAGTCTGTCCTTCCATGTCATATCGCACCCGGCAAGCGTCATACAAACCACAAGAAGCATACAAAGCTTTCTGAAACGCGAACATTTTGTTTTCATTTTGGTCCCCTTAATACAATTTTTCGACAAGAAATTTTTTCTTATAAAAGCGGTCCAAATCCGGGGCCGCTTTTATAAAATATATTTTTTCATAACCCCCCGTGCATATGCATAATAATGCAACACACATGTATACTATAACATGTGTAACAAATTATAACAAGCCTTTATTACTCTTCTAAGTGTAGAAAAACAAGCCGATTTTTTGTGCAAAATATACAAAAAAAGAAGGACAAACAAATGTCCTTCCTTATAATCGGCTTATAGTAAATATATTTTTGGAGACTTATCTTTCAACCATTACTTTTTCGGTATATGCAAGAAGTAACGGTGCAACGCCCTTTGCGTCATCGTTTACCACAGGCTCCGACATATAATATGCGAAGGTGCCGTCACGCATTGCTTTTCCGCCAAGTCCCGCAACAAGACAAATACCGCCGAGATGAAGCTCATCATTTTCTGAGGACAGATATTTATCGCAAATTCCGTCAAAAGCTTCATCCGCATATTTTTTGTAAGATTTGTCAAGAATCTTAAGACGTACCCCCTTATATATCGCATATGCAAAAATAGCACTTCCGCTTGTCTCAAGATAATTCCCCTTTTCGGTCATGCCGCCCATATTGACAACCTGGTACCACATTCCGGATTCATCCCGGTACTTAAGCATTGCATCTATGAGTCTTACAAAAGCATCCCTAAGGCTTGCAAAAAAATCACCCATAATACCGTTTTGCATCAAAATATCGGCGGAATCAAGGAGTGCCATCGAATACCATCCGAGCGCCCTGAGCCAGAAATTATTTGAAAGTCCCGTAACACGGTCACACCAAAAGGCTTCTCTTGAAGCATCATATGCATGATACAAAAGCCCCGAACGCGCATCCAGCATGTTTTTTTGCACAAGATCAAACTGATTTTTGATATCGTCAAGATTTTTCGACGAATTGAATCTTATCTCATAAAGAAGATAAAAAGGCATGCACATATAAAGTCCGTCAAGCCAAACCTGATTCGGATAAATTTGTTTATGCCAGAAACTCCCTTCTTTGGTTCTCGGCATCATTGCGATTTGAGAATAAACATTGTCAAGCGCTTTTTTGTACTTTTCCTT
Source organism: Lachnospiraceae bacterium (assembly GCA_963649295.1). Lineage (GTDB taxonomy): Bacteria > Bacillota > Clostridia > Lachnospirales > Lachnospiraceae > RGIG3528. The sequence goes on from CAVJHK010000007.1 coordinate 54,605, forward strand.
TTTTGTCAAATCATACAGTTCAAAAAGTGTTTTTCCGGCATTCAAATCATACAGTTCAAAAAGTGTTTTTCCGGCATTTATATCGTCAAGATTTAAATTCATGGGATTGTAGCCGTCAATCGATCCGTCATCTTTTACCCTGAAATCCGTAAAGCCATCGGCAAAATCAAGATATTTCTTATCGTTCGTCAAATAATACATTTGAAGAACGGCTTTTATCATGCAGCCGTCAATATAGTTCCATGTGCACTTCTTGCCTTCCCTTATCTTTTCGATATTCCAAAGAGGCTCCTCGGGCGTGCTTTTTAAAAGCAGCTCATCAATATACTTTACAAAAAGATCCATTAAAAATACCTTCCCTTTATTTTTTTATTTTATATTTTGATATTGCGATCAAAATATATTTGACGCAAACGTACCTGGCTTACTGCGTCGGAAATCCAAAAAAATGATTTTGAATCAGAAGCACAGACTTTCAAACCAAGTATCTTATATATAATACATTACAACACTGAAAATGGCAAGAAATGCACAGAATTCCGCAACTTTTTCAAGAATCATTGTTAAAATTAATCTTCATATGCATTTTTGTTGCAAACACAAGCAGCGACAAACGACAATAATAAAAAAAACTTATCAATACAATTTCGGACTTGTTTTTATAACGCGCATATATTAAAATGTCCGAAAGTCGAAACGTTTTTTACCCGGGCGTAATCTATAATGCCACCCAATAATTTTACCGATATCCGTTTTGACTTTAGCACATTTAAAATTCTGCCCCAAGGGAGGTACCATGTTAAGACATATCATAAGTCCGAGCGACCTTTCCGTCTCGGATATCTCATCTCTCATCGAACTTGCAAACGACATGTATTCAAACCCGTCAAATTATTCATCCAAGTGCAAAGGAAAAAAATTAGCCACTTTATTTTATGAACCAAGTACCCGCACCCGTTTAAGCTTTGAAGCAGCAATGCTTAACTTAGGGGGCAGTGTTCTTGGTTTTTCTTCTGCCGATTCGTCGTCGGCCACAAAGGGTGAAAGCGTTGCAGACACAATAAGGGTAATTTCCTCTTATGCAGACATATGCGCCATGCGCCATCCCAAAGAAGGCGCGCCGTCGGTTGCCGCAATGCACTCGTCAATTCCCGTAATAAATGCGGGCGACGGCGGTCACAACCATCCGACCCAAACTCTCACCGATCTTTTTACAATAAACAAATTAAAGAAAAGATTAAACAATCTCACAATCGGCTGCTGCGGAGATTTAAAGTTTGGGCGCACAGTCCACTCTCTCATAAATGCCATGTCAAAATATACCGGCATAAAATTTGTTCTTATTTCCCCGGAAGAATTAAAAATTCCCAACTATTTGCGCACGGAAACATTAGTCGAAAACAATATCGAATTTAAGGAAGTGTCGTCACTTGAAGATGTCTTACCGACACTTGACATTCTTTATATGACAAGAGTTCAGCGTGAACGCTTTTTTAACGAAGAAGACTATATAAGATTAAAGGACAGCTTTATCCTCGACTCCGAAAAGATGAAGCTTGCAAAGCCCGATATGCTTGTAATGCATCCTCTCCCGAGAGTAAACGAAATTTCCGTGGAAGTTGACCGTGACCCCCGCGCCGTTTATTTTAAGCAGGCCGAGCTCGGCGTTTACATAAGAATGGCACTCATACTCACGCTCCTTACCGAAGCCGAAAAGAAAGAAGGTTGACATGTTAAATATAAGCGGATTAAACGAAGGATATGTTCTCGATCACATAAAGCCCGGCGAATGCATGGAAATATACATGTGGCTCGGTCTTGACAAGCTTGAAACCGAGGTTGCCCTAATAAAAAATGTCAAGTCAAAGAAAATGGGCAAAAAGGACATAATCAAAATTGAGGGGAATTACGATATCAATTTTGACATGCTCGGTGTCATGGATCCCAACATAACAATAGACGTAATAAAAGACGGCAAAATTATTGAAAAAAGAAAGCCTGCCATGCCCGAATTTGTCGAAGGCATAATAAAATGCAAAAATCCCCGCTGCATAACAACAATCGAGCAGGGAATAGTTCAAAAATTCAAACTTTCCGGAAAATCCGGAAAATACAGATGCGTTTATTGCGAACAGAGCTTTAAGCATTAAAATCGCACTTCTGTTTCAAAAACAATCCGTCGCTTTTTAAATAAAAAGCGACGGATTATTTTAATCGATGCAACTTAATAGATTTTCGCTTACAAAACTTAAAAAAGTTAATTTTGCTTTCTTTTAATTTTGTTGTTCTTCTTCCGTATCATTTTCATTGACGTCACGGTCATTCTTTATCGTTTCGTCGATTTTTTCTTTCAGGTCCTTTTTCCCTTTTACGCCTGTCTTAATCGAATCGATAATAT
>CAVJHK010000008.1:0-16421 GCA_963649295.1 Lachnospiraceae bacterium
ATGGTCAACTGTGGAATGGCTCATATTTCTGTGAAACTATTGGTTCTACTTCTGATGAGAATATTCTCAAATATATAGAAAGGCAAAAAGTATTATAACCGGTAGGCTAGGAACTAGCCGAACCTAACGCTTGTGGACACTGTGTAAGACTTAGCGATACCGTAAGGTATTAGCCAAGCAGTAGTGGTTGAAGCAAGAAGCTCGGTAACTTGTTGCCGAGTAGTTCACTTAAAATATCCTGCCGGAACCTGCAGGATATCTTGCTGTTTCTTTTATTCGATTTTTAAAAATTTTGCCGCATTTTCATAAAAAATCATCTTTCTTTCCGTGTCATTTAGCGGCATTTTCATGAAGCGCTCATATTCTTCTTCGTGGTCCCACATCGGATAATCCGTTCCAAAAAACGTTCTCTCGATTCCGTGTTCCCGTATCATATCGGCAGCTTCTTTCGGATCTAATTTAAAAAGCGAACTTGAAGTGTCTATATAAAAATTCTCACGTCCGAGCAAATATTTTTTTGATTCCTCCCATTCCGAATATCCGCCAAAATGTGCTCCGATCGCAATAAGTCCGGGCACCCGATCCAGCGCCCTTGCCATTCTTACGGGATTTGAATATTCATAGCGGTAGTCTCCCGTATGAATAAGAACCGGAAGCTTTCCCGCAATTACCTTAAACATATCTATTGCCTTCGGCTCATCAAGCGCAAATTTTTGAAAATCCGGATGGAGTTTGACACCTTTAAGTCCAAGCGCAATTGCATTTTCCATATCACGCACAATATCTTCCGAAAAAGGATGCAATGTCGCAAATCCGACAAATTCGGGATGAAGCTTACATTCTTCCGCAATAAATCTGTTTATCGAATCAACCTGCTTGGGAGTTGTCGCAACGGAATGAACAAGATAATGAGTACAGTTTATTTTTTTGCCTTTCTCAATTAGGTGCTCCGCTATTCCGTTTTCACACATCGGTATACCGTAAAAGTCGGCAATCGATTTTACCGCTCTGTCGGCAATCTTTTCGGGATAAATATGTGCATGAAAATCAATTTTGTTATATTCCTTCATTTTTTTTGCCTTTTAAAAAACATCAAGCATTTCTTCAGACTTCATCATATGCCCCACATTTTTGTTTACCCATGCTGATACAACTCTTTCGATTTCCGAAAGCACGTTGTCATTCACAGTAAATGAAAACAATTTTGGGAGCGGTGCTGAAACAATATATTGAAGAGCAAAAAGTGCCGAACGGCTTAATTTGATTTCGTCCGTTCTTTTTGCGCATGAATTACAATATATGCCGCACGCATCCGTATCAAACCATACAAATTCGTCATTTAAACCTTTGTCGTTACAGCCCATACACTTAAAAATCCTCGGGCTTTCACCGTCTTCCGCAAGAAATCTCATTTCAAACGTACGCCTTATTAATTTCTTCGGCATAATATTTTTTTCAAGTGCACGCATGGCAACATAAAGAAGATTTAAAATTTGCCCGGGTTCAACGTTTTCACGTGTCATATATAACGTAAATTCCGAAAAATACATTCCGTAATATATTGCATCAAGATTTTCTCTTATGTCACCGAAATAAGTCTTTATATCCGCCGATTCAAGTGAGAAACTGTCTCGTCCCACATAAAGCTCAAATTCTCCGAACGCAAATTGCTGCGAACAAGCAAGAAGCGCACTCGTAGGTTTCCGTGCACCTCTCGCAAATGCAGATATTTTTCCTCGCTCATTCGTTAAAATTGTAATACGTCGGTCAGTGTCACCGACAGGCATTGATGCAATCACCATGCCCGTAACTTTAATTTTGTTATACATTTTTATAACATAACAGAGTCAAAACATAAACAACGTCAATCTGCGTTATTTTCAAGCCAATCTGCGTTAACATGCCGGCCCGTATCAGTCTCCGTTACCAAACATCAATCCGCAGCAAGCTCGTCATTATTGTATCCGAAATTCTTCATCATCTTTTCGGAATCGCGCCAATCACTTCTGACCTTCACCCAAAGCTTCATATTTACCTTGCATTCGCAAAGCTTCTCAGCATCGATTCTTGCCTTGGTTCCTATTTGCTTTAATTTTTCTCCGCCCTTGCCTATAATTATACCCTTGTGACTTTCTTTTTCGGCATATATCGTGGCTTCGATGTCAATGCAAGGATCTCCAGTCTCCTTTGTCTGCCTTGTATGCATTTTTTCGACCGTAACGGCAATTCCGTGCGGCACTTCGTCACCCAAAAGCCTTAGACATTTTTCGCGTATAATTTCAGCAACGATAACACGTTCCGGCTGATTGGTGAGCGTATCTTCCGAATAATACATAGGTCCGTAAGGAAGAAGCTTAAAAATCGTATCCATAAGTTCATTAACGCCCTTTTTCTTAAATGCCGAAATCGGAACCGTTTCCGTAAATTTATAAATATCGTTGTAAGCTTTTATGAGCTCTACAAGCTTTTCTTCCCTTGTCTTTTTGTTGTCGGACGTAATTGTATCCGTCTTGTTTATAACAAGAACCACAGGTACGTTTACGCTTTTTAGCGTATCAAAAATAATCTGTTCGTTTATACCTGTTTTTGTTGCAGGTTCAACAAGCATAAGTACAAGATCTGCATCCGAAAGAGACAGATTTGCCGCCTTCATCATATAATCGCCAAGCTTGTTTTTTGGTTTGTGGATTCCCGGCGTATCAAGAAAAATTATCTGACCGCGAGAATCCGTATAAACCGTTTGAATTTTTGTTCTTGTTGTTTCGGGCTTTTCGGACGTAATTGCTATCTTTTGTCCTATCAATACGTTCATAAGCGTTGATTTTCCGACATTCGGACGTCCGAGTATCGCAACATAGCCCGATTTAAAATTGTCACTCATCGATTCACCCGTCAATTAAGGCTTTCAATATTCATAAACAGGTCCTTGTTTTCCTCAATGCTTTCCGTAGGACCGACAACGGCAAAGAAATTTTGGTTAAGCACTTCTTTCAGCACAGGCGCAAGTGCACGAATATCGGCAGGCGTACACGTTCTTTCGGCATCACGTCTCTTTTGAACTTCTTCATAACTTTCATCGCTCATATAATGACCAAACGACCTGTTGCCGTTTGCACGCGGACTTCTCGGAGTATCAACATTTCCGAAAAATCCTATAATGGCCTTTGTCATTTCACGCTCGTCGGCTTCATAATTTTCTATATAATTTACGACATTTTCGAACACTTCGTTTGTTCTCTTTAAATTGGGGTCACGGAAGGACGTAAAATCAACCGATCCGCCGGGTGCAACTCTGAATGCCGTGCCATAAGCTCCGCCCTTAACTCTTACTTCATTCCAAAGATATCCGTAAGTAAGCATTGACGTAAGAACATTTAAAGGTCCCGTGACTTCATATCCGAGAGCTCTCACATTTCCGCCTCTCGCAACAAAATTAACCTGTCCCGGTGTTTTAAAGCCTTCATTCTTTCGAACAGGATTGAATTTCAAAATTTCGGGCTGCTTATTGCTCAAAAGCATATCATAAATCTTCTTAAGCCCGGGATGCACATATTCAAGTCCCGCCTCATCCGAAACAATGCTTACAATGAGATTTTCTTTTGTAAATATCTTTTTTGCAACACTTTCAAGCTTCAGAGCAAATGCATCCGCATTTTCATCAAAATTATCGGTGATTTTTTTAACTTCCTCATACATTCCGCGTCCGCTTGCCGCATCATTAAATGCGTAAGGCTCGGATGAATAGCTTGCAACACGCTTTCTTGCAACGTTGGTTCCGTTATTCATATTGGATGTTTCAAGCGATGTTCTTCCCTCAAGCATAATCTCACGTGCACGCTTTTTGTCGGAAAAAACGGTCTCCGACAATATTTCCGCGATTATATCGGTCGTCTTGTCACACATCTCATAGAGGCATCTGCCGGCAACCGTAAATACAGGCACATAGGAATTGTAATCCTTTGCATTTACGTAAAATGTCGTATCATATTCGATTCCGCCCGTATATTCATTAATAATATCCGAAAGCTCCCGATATCCGTGCTTCTTTGTATCGGTATATCCCAGGAACCATGTAAGAATTCCCGCATAAGGAACTTCTTCCGCACTCAGGCACTTAAGGTTAAAATTGAATCTTATATATGCTATGCCGTTTGTCTTATAATTATGCCAAATATTCTTTCCGATTTCCGGGAAAACGGGTTCGTTTTTGAATTCGGCAGCGTCTTTTTTGATATCATCAATCGAAAGAAGAGGAATCTTGCGCAAATCCTCGTCTGTTTCGGGCATTTCCTGATATGCCTTAAGAGCCTTTGTGTCATTGATAAGCTTGCTTATCTGTTCCTTTGTCATTGATGCCTTTAAGGCTTTAAGCTTATTCTTTAGGTCCTCGTTCTTTTCTTTGTTTAAGCCGACTTTCGGCAAAAGCGAAAGAACAATTCCGTGCTTTGAATTAAGGAAATATTCGCGAATAAGATCGGCAAACCATGATGTTCCTATCTTCTTTCTTACTTCCTTGTACATCGATGCCGTTTCGAGCATGTCAAACGGCTTGTTGTCGTCATAAATCCATGTGCTGTAAGCGGAAGCCCCGTATATAAGACCTTTCGGTGTGCTTCCGAAATCTGCTTCGCGATATTTAAATTCGAGCAGATTGATTGCCGCATTCATGGTTTTTTCGTTAAGTCCGCCGTCTATGCATTTTTTAAGCGAATCCATAATAACGGAAACAAATTTGTCTTTAAGTCCCGGCAATGCGTTCTTAACGCCGATTACAAAATAAGGCTGCAAACACTCCCCGTCATAATAAGCAAAAACATCGTCACCGATGCCTGCATCTATAAGAGCCTGTTTAACCGGTGCTCCGGGCGCGCTAAAGAGACAATAATTGATAAGCTCAAGGCCTAACCCCTTCATAAGGTCGTCATTGTCTCCCGCAAGAACGCTCATTGAATAAAAGCATCCCTTGCCGTCAGTCTTTTCTTCGTCAACGGAATAATATTTTGTTACGTCCTTTATGCAGCCGAAAGGCTTTTGAACCTTAATCGACGAATCAACCGAGATTTTATCAAACTCGGACAGATATTCCTTATCCATCCAGGTAAGCTGTTCTTCGATATCGACATCACCGTAAAGCCAAATATAGCTGTTTGCGGGATGATAAAACGTCTTGTGGAAATTTCTGTAATTTTCTATCGTAAGCTCGGGAATGACATCCGGATTTCCGCCGGAATCAACGCCGTATTCGGTATCGGGGAAAAGCAAATCCATGCCGTATCTGCTAAAAAGCGAATCCGGAGACGAATAAACTCCCTTCATTTCGGAATAAACGACACCGTTTAACGTGATATCGTCATCGGCATTTTCTAATTCATAGCGCCATCCTTCCTGCTTAAAGATTTCGTCTCTTTCGTGAAGATTGGGATGAAAAACGGCATCCATATATACGTCTTCAAGGTTTCTAAAATCCTTGTCGTTGCAGCTGGCAACGGGATAAATCGTCTTGTCGGGATAAGTCATTGCATTTAAGAAAGTATTGAGTGAGCCCTTGCAAAGCTCAACAAAAGGATCCTTAAGCGGAAACTTCTTCGAGCCGCAAAGAACTGTATGCTCCGTAATATGCGCAACGCCCGTCGAATCCTTCGGGGGTGTCTTAAAGCCAATTGAAAAAACCTTGTTTTCGTCCTCGCTTTTCAGTACCAAAACACGGGCACCGGACTTAATATGATTAAAAAGATAACCTGTGCCCTGTACATCCGGAATTTCCTTTGTTTTCACAAGCTCATATCCCGGTATATTGTTAATTTGCTTCATTTTCCAAAGCCTTCCTTTCAAAGTCATCGAAAATATAATTGAGTACCGATGCAAGGCCTATAAAAATGCATCCGTAAGAGTACTCACCGCCCCCAAGATCGTTTTTCCTGATAATTTGAACAACGCAATAAAGCGAATTTTCGGGATCGCCAAGCTCAAGACGGGCATTGAAATAATAATCAACAGGAAATTCACCCTTAGATCTGAAACCGATACCCTGTCTGGAAACATCAACTACCGTTATAGGCACATTCATATCAAGTAGCTCAACATCGGACTGCTTAAAAAGCTTTGAAATGCTGAGCTCAAGCTTTACGGGATACCTTTTGCTTCTGCGTTTTTCGACAATCTCACCCATACCTTCGAATTCTCCTTAAAATTTAGTTTGTTTCTTCGGTACTGTAATTGGGAGCCTCCTTTGTTATATGTATATCGTGGGGATGACTCTCCTTAAGTCCCGCACTGCTTATTTTAACAAATTTTCCCGTAGTTTTCAAGGTTTCTATATCTTTTGCGCCGCAATATCCCATACCGGATCTGAGTCCCCCGAGAAGCTGGAAAACAGTATCTTCGACAAGTCCCTTATATGCCACTCTTCCTTCAACTCCTTCGGGCACAAGCTTCTTTGCGTTTGTCTGAAAATATCTGTCTTTGCTTCCGTTTTCCATTGCGGCAATGGAACCCATTCCTCTGTAAACCTTGTATTTTCTTCCCTGGAAAAGCTCAAATTCACCGGGTGCCTCATCGCATCCCGCAAAAATGCTTCCCATCATACATACGTTTGCACCTGCGGCAATCGCCTTTGTAAGGTCACCGGAATACTTGATTCCGCCGTCTGCGATAATCGGAATATCGTACTTTTTGGCGGCCTCGTAAGCATTCATAACCGCTGTAATTTGCGGAACACCAATTCCTGCAACAATTCTTGTTGTGCAAATGGAGCCGGGACCAATGCCCACCTTTACACAGTCCGCCCCCGCCTTGATAAGCGCTTCCGTAGCCTCATATGTTGCAACATTTCCCGCAATAATTTGAAGTGCCGGATAAGCGTCCTTAACTTCATGCACAACTCTGAGCACATTTGCCGAATGTCCGTGTGCGGTATCGATTACGATACAGTCTGCCTTTGCTGCGACAAGTGCTTCGACACGCTTTAAAATGTCGTTTGTCACACCGACACCGGCGCCGCACAAAAGTCTTCCGTGATCGTCCTTTGCGGAATTCGGATACTTAATCTGCTTTTCTATATCCTTTATCGTGATAAGTCCTTTTAAATTGCCATCTTTGTCTACAATCGGAAGCTTTTCCTTTCTCGATTCCCACAAAATCTTCTTTGCTTCTTCGAGAGTCACGCCTTCCTCTGCCGTAACAAGATTTTCATGGGTCATGCTCTCCGATATCTTCTTTGAATAATCGGTTTCAAATTTCAAATCGCGGTTTGTGATTATTCCGACGAGCTTTTTGCCGCGCGTAATCGGAACGCCCGAAATTCTGTATTTTGCCATAAGCTCGTTTGCGTCCCTTAAGGTATGGTCCGGCGAAAGCGAAAAAGGATCCGTTATAACTCCGTTTTCGGACCGCTTTACCTTGTCAACTTCCTCTGCCTGAGCCTCGATTGACATATTTTTATGGATAATTCCGATGCCGCCCTGACGAGCCATCGCAATTGCCATGCGATGCTCCGTTACCGTATCCATTCCCGCACTCATAAGAGGAATGTTAAGCTTGATTTTCTTTGTAAGATAAGTGGTAAGGTCAACCTGATAAGGCAGAACCTCGGAATATGAAGGTATTAAAAGCACATCGTCAAAAGTAATTCCCGTTTCAACTATTGTTCCCATGGTTTCCTCGCTTTCAAAAAAAAGATTTTACCTATTATAAATGTCCAAAAAAATAAAATCAACATAAAAATTGCACTCATTTGTTCTTTTAACAAATGAGTGCAATTAAAGTTTTTAATAAGCAGGTTCTTTTGTCTAATACTCTGAAACCTTTCTCGGGGATTTCTGCTTCATTTTGTGAATCATCTCCTCGCTCGGTTCAAAATAATAAAGCTTTTTTTGCGTTCCCGCGCTCATCGCGATTCCCCAAATGTGGCCGTTTGAATCGTTGCTTGAATAGTCCACCTTTTTTACTCCGTCATGGCGGTAGCCGTCAAGCGTATGGGAATTTATGGGAGCAATCTGAACAGCTTCATCCATATCGATTCTTTCAAGATGCTTGCGGTTTTCGCCGTTCATTATCTTGTCAAAATCAAGCTGTCCGTCGCAAAAAACATATTCATATTCAACATTAAGACGCGGAAAAAGGAAATATGCAAGGATTCCGAGCACAACCGGCACAATAAGTATGACAGCTTTTCCGAAGAGCAATGTGAGCAATATGCTTATCACGATTCCCGCAATAACGGAACCTTTTATTAACACATCACGCGCCGATTTCTTTTTCTTTGCTCTTGCCTCGCAATAATTTCCTTCCATTTACCTACCTCTTTTCAAATGATATATACTTACATGAAAGCCGGCTGCTGCGCTTTAAATCACTTTCATTAGTACATGCCGCCCATGCCTGCGCCTGCGGGTGCTTCGGGCTTGTCTTCCTTAATGTTTGCAACAGCTGCTTCCGTTGTAAGGAATGTGGATGCAACGCTTGTGGCATTCTGAAGTGCCGAACGTGTAACCTTTGCGGGATCGATGATTCCTGCCTTTACCATGTCAACATATTCTTCGGTAAGAGCGTTAAAGCCGATTCCGGGTGCCGATTCACGAACCTTGTTTACGATAACCGAACCCTCAAGTCCGGCATTCTCGGCAATTGCATAAAGAGGAGCTTCAAGTGCCTTTAAGATAATCTCTGCACCTGTCTTCTCGTCGCCCTTAAGTGTGGCAGCAAGAGCCTCAACTTCCTTTGCCGCATGAATATATGAAGAACCGCCGCCTGCGATAATACCTTCTTCGGCAGCTGCCTTTGTTGCCGCAAGTGCATCCTCCATACGAAGCTTGTTTTCCTTCATTTCGGTTTCGGTTGCTGCACCTACTCTGATTACGGCAACGCCGCCCGAAAGCTTTGCAAGACGCTCCTGAAGTTTTTCCTTATCGAAATCGGATGTCGTTGTTTCAAGCTGAGAACGGATTTGGGCAATACGAGCCTTGATTTCTTCCTTGTCTCCTTCGCCATCAACGATAACCGTATTTTCCTTCTGAACCTTAACCGACTTTGCACGTCCAAGCATATCGATTGTTGTATTCTTAAGCTCAAGTCCGAGTTCATCGGAAATTACCTGACCGCCCGTAAGGATTGCGATATCCTTGAGCATTTCTTTTCTTCTGTCACCATAGCCCGGTGCCTTAACCGCAACAACATTGAACGTACCACGGAGCTTGTTGATAACAAGAGTTGTAAGAGCTTCGCCCTCTACATCTTCGGCAATGATAAGAAGTCTCTGTCCGTTTTGAACGATTTGCTCAAGAAGAGGAAGAATCTCCTGGATATTTGAAATCTTTTTGTCTGTGATAAGGATAAACGGATCGTCAAGAACAGCTTCCATCTTATCGGTATCCGTTACCATGTATGCGGAAACATATCCGCGGTCAAACTGCATACCGCGTACAACATCAAGTTCCGTCTTCATCGTCTTTGACTCTTCGATTGTAATAACGCCGTCCTTTGAAACCTTTTCCATAGCGTCCGCAACCATCTCTCCGACGGTTTCGTCCCCTGCGGAAATTGCGGCAACCTTAGCTATCTGCTCCTTGCCCGTAACAGGCGATGCCATCTTTTCGATTGTTTCAACAGCCTTGTCGCAAGCCTTCTTCATACCCTTACGAAGGATAATCGGATTTGCGCCGGCAGCAAGGTTCTTCATGCCACCGTTGATCATTGCCTGTGCAAGAACGGTTGCCGTTGTTGTGCCGTCGCCCGCAACATCGTTTGTCTTTGTGGCAACTTCCTTAACAAGCTGAGCACCCATATTTTCGAATGCGTCGGCAAGCTCAATTTCCTTTGCTATCGTAACACCGTCGTTTGTAATAAGCGGTGCACCGAATGATTTGTCAAGAACAACATTTCTGCCTTTGGGTCCGAGTGTTACCTTAACCGTATCGGCAAGTTTATTTACGCCCTTTTCGAGAGCAATTCGCGCATCTGCGCCATATTTAAGATCTTTAGCCATTTTTATACCTCCGATTAATCACATACAATCGCAACAATGTCACTCTGTTTTACAACAACATATTCATCGGCACCGAGCTTAACGTCTGTGCCCGCATATTTTGAATAAATAACCTTGTCGCCGACCTTTACCTGCATTGTAACTTCCTTGCCGTCAACCATGCCTCCCGGTCCTACCGCAATAACCTCTGCCTGCTGAGGCTTTTCCTGTGCCTGTCCCGGCAAAACTATACCTGATTTTGTGGTCTCTTCAGCCTTAAGCTGTTTCAAAACGACCTTGTCTCCCAACGGAACCAATTTCATATCTTTTTCCTCCTTAGAGTATTGTTTTTAGTGTTTATTAGCACTCACTCGAATTGAGTGCTAAACGCTATAGATATATTAGCATAAAACTTTATTTTGTCAACACCAAAAATTAAAAAATTTGAGTGATCAGAAATAAAAAATCCGGTTTATTTTGAATCCGGATTTTTGTAATAAAGTGAATTCTGTTTGAGCATCATGCGCTGCAAAGCGTCTTTTGAATCTTTCCACGGCGCATCCGTGTTTCTGTAATCAAATTTATCTATAAACCATGACAAATCATCTCTCACACGCTTCATATTTTCGATAAAAATTTTTGAACATGTGTCGGAAAATTCTCTTGCTTTACCTTTATCCAGGTACTCAGTGCATTTTTCAATCAAAAAGCCATAGTGGTTCATACAAAAGCCCTTTGATAATTCAAACTTTTCCTTAAATTCCTTTGAAGATGCATAAAGATAAAACATCGTATCGATATAACGCTTATAGGTCTCGTTCACACGGTTACATATAAAGCATGTCGAATTTAAATTGTTTATGTATTCCGATACCGGATTCCCTATATCCTTATTTTTGCCAAAAATTTTGTGCGAAGAAACAGCACCTAATCCCTTTTGCTTTTTTTCGATATCGCCTATTATTTTGTCGGCGTGAGTTTTAAGCATCAGAGCAAGTCCGAGTCTGTTGCCTTTTTTATACATTTCGGCAACATGCCTTTCGCAAAAGCCCACCTTATCCGTAAGCATTCTCACGTCATCTTCCATATAGCTCGGACCAAGCGTAAAATCCAATGCGTTTTCGTTTAGGGAATGAACCATTTCGCATATCGGACATTCCGTATCCGCATCAAAGGCTTCATTTACGGGTATTGTATATAAATGTTCCGGCATAAATCACTCCTTGCGTCCGGTTTCTCTGTAAATGTCATCCTTCATTTCACGTGCCTTATCCTTTATGCGGTCATTGACGCCCTTTGCCGTGATTACTCTTGCGCAAAGCCTTAATGCATCGTCATATTTATGAAGCTTTTTTGCAAGCTCCGCAGAAAGATAAGTTACCGTATTTTCGTCCATTCCGCACATCGGAAAATTCTCTTTTGAAAACGCTTCCGTAAATCCCGAGTATGCATTTCCGAGAGCCTCAAGTTCTTCTTCGTGAAGTGACTTTTTGACTTCTTCTGTATTTGGTGTGTCGGTGGGCAGGGTTTCTGCTTTGCCGCGCAAAAGCCATGCAATTTTAAGGCATGTATATGCCTTTTCACTTGATTTTGCGCGCTTTACGATTGAGCAGACAAGTGAGAGCTTGTGGCGTGTTAACGCATCGTCATAAGTCATGATTTTGTCCGGCTCTTTGATACCGCTGAATGATTTGCTTACATTCTCACGAATAAGCTTCATCTGAACCGATGAAGGATTTATGTTAAAATATTTTGTAAGTACGGAATATCCGCAATTGGGGCATGTAAGCGCATCATATTTAAGAGTATCAAACTGGTATCTGGGACGCAAATCGTCATCCGAGCCGATAAGCTTTACCTTACCCGTGCGAACGGCTTTCGCCTTATATTCGCGGTCGCATACCGGGCACTTGTAGGTTTTATCAAAAATAAAATCTTCTTCTTTTAATTCTGCGGCTTCTGTTTTCTTTTTCTGTTCCTTTTCGGCTTTTGCCTTGTCGTCTTCAAAAACCTTGAGATTTTGAAGTCCGCCCATCCCGACAGATTCGAGTCCGGAAAATAAACCCATAATCTTTCCTCCGTTATTTCATATATACTAAAGCATAATTTTAAAACTTTAGGTCATCTTTTTCAATGACTTTATAAAAATACAATATTATAAAAATATAATATTATTCAAGCCCATGATCCCGCCTGTACTTTGCAAGCAGCAAATCGACCACTCTTCCGTATGATTCGACACCGTCTTCCTGTTCGTTTGCTTTCAAATATGTATCATTCAATTCGTTTGTGACTTCAGATACAACTTCCGCTTTTTCAAATTGCTTCCAGTATTCCCTGTTTGCAGCATAATCAAGCCATATCCCGGAATCATCTATTTCCGACAGCACCTCTCTGTACAAATCGGCGTCTTTTGCCGAAAGAGCATTTGCGGTATAAGTAAATGCAAGTAATGCACCGGAATATTTTAAATCCGCATTATCCGAATTTATGCAAACCATATAGGATATAAAATTTGCTTCGTCCTCCCTTATAAATCCGCGCAAATGCGCAAGCTCATGGCACATGGTCGATCCTATTTCGTAATCCGATATGTCAATGTCGACATTTGCTTCCATTGTCCAGCATGTATAAATGCCTATTATTTCGGTATATGACATAAGATGCGAAAGCATCACACATTTCGGTGCAGAATAATGCCCCGAAAATACAGGATAATTTACGGCAAATTTGTTATATGCTTTTTTTGCTTCACGCGCGAGTTCATACGGCGAATAAGGTAATTCATATACTCCGTTTTCGTCAAATGTCGTGAGCTCCTTTCTGTATTTGGTTACATCCGCATAAAGCTCCGAAAGCAAATCCGCAAGCTCTTCCTTTGACGAATCCCTGACCTCAAGATCAAAATATTCGCTCACCGGATATCTGTAATAATTGATTCCGCATCCGAAGCAGTAAAAAAACCATATTACACTCCACATGCAGGCCGCATTAAGCAAAAAAGTAAAAATAAGAAACAGTCTTTTTCCCTTTCCTTTGATAAATTTACGGATAAATCCCGCAACAAGTATAATCACCAGCACGGGACACAAAATAATCATTACTTCCGCAACCGAAAAAGGAAAAATACCGGTAATCGTCGATAAGCATACCGAAAACGGCTTAAATACATATTTTGCAAAAATTTCTTCCGCAAAATAAGAACTTTTCCTTGCGATCAAAAGGCAGATTTCTCCGATTAATGCAAGGAAAAGAAGCAATATCCTCTTTCTTAAAATTGCTTTTTTAAACGAATCAAAAAAATACTTCATTTGTTTTAGCTATACATACCCTGATTTTTGTTTGCATTTTTTGGAATTGTAACCGTAATTACGGTTCCTACGCCGATTTCGCTTTGAACCGCAATTTTCCCGTCAACTAACGATTTTAAGCGGTTTCTGACATTTTCCATACCGATATGTTCTTTGCCGTCGTCAGGCTTCTTTGAGGGATCAAAGCCGACTCCGTCATCAGATATGATGATTTCATACGAATTCTGATTTTCACGCGTTGCAACGGTAATGGTGCCTGTGCCGTCAGGTTTATTGCATATACCGTGCTTTACGGCATTTTCAACAAGCGGCTGAATCGTAAGTGACGGAATCAAAAAGTCTTTTGTTGTTATATCTGTCACAACATTTAATCTGTCACCGAAACGCAATTTTTCAAGCTCGATATATGTTTGAATATGCTCAAGCTCGCTTGAAAAGGGAACTGGCATGCGCTTGTTCATCGAATCGATATTTTTGCGCAAATATCTTGAAAAATTGGACGTTGCACGCTTGGCGGCCGCCGGATCCTTTTCGCAAAGAACCGCTATCGTCGTAAGCGCATTGTACATAAAATGCGGCTGAATCTGACTTAACATTATCGATATACGGCTTTCGGCAAGTTCCTTTCGTTGCTTTTCCAATATAAAGGATTGTTGTGTCTTAATATTGAAAAATACAACATAAAGTGCAATCGACATTGCGGACGCATTAAAAGGATATCCAGTATTATATTCGATAATTGCTGAAATAGGTGAAATCACAATAAATATAAATGTTCCGAGCCATGCGGCCTTGTGAACGTTTTTTCTGTATTTTATAACAAGATAAATGTCAAGAGCGATCGGAACAAGACATACAGCAGTCGTTACCCACCATGCTTTCCCGAGAATATATGTGTTTGTGGCCCTCTCTACTCTGTAATAAAATCCGTATTTCAGATTAAAAAGCATGCTCGCAACATAAAGAATCGTATATAAATACGTAAGCTGCCTTATGATGCCTTTGGATTTTTGGGGAATATTCATGTAGCATGCAAGATAATTTATATAGATTAATTGAATAAGACACGAAAACAAAAATGCAATAAATATGCAGATCCTTACGACATAAGGATACCACGTTTCACCCGTGCCGACGCACATTCTCCCGAGAGTAACGCCTATAAGTTCCATAATAACCGCAAAAGACAATATCAAAAAAAGCGAATCGGAACTGTTTTTTTTCTCGGAATAAAAGAAATTGTAAATAAAGAGGATAAAAACAAAAGAAATACAGACAAGACCCATTGTTGCAGATACAGCGGCAGATATACTCATTTATTCACCCTCCCCACTATAAAACAAAAAAGCAGGTGGCGGGAGTCGAACCCGTCTCGTCGGCTTGGGAAGCCAAAGTTTTACCGATAAACTACACCTGCAAGTCTTAACAAGAGGATTTTAACACATTTAAAATATAAGCACAATAAAAATCGAAAAAAAATTGCCGTATGCAAATGCCTCACATCAGCATACGGCGGATTTTTAACTTCTTATAACATGTCTGTCCAATATAAAGCATATCATCGCAAATACAATAAGCGGTATAACCAAAAACAGTGCTTTTATTGAAAAAAAGCCCGATAAACCGGCTTGAAATCAAGAGAGTGCCGCATCCAAAGAGTCTCATGATTGTTGAAAATAACGATGTAACCGATGATATATTCCCGACATTTATAATTTCATTATACTTTGTTTCCTTTATCTCTTTAAAAGAATCTTTTACTATTGCCATAATATTTCGTTCATTCGCTTTTGTTTCTCTGTCAGGTATTTTATAAAAACACGCAATTAGCAGTCCGGCAAAAAGAATTAACGCCGTCATCACCAAATAAATATTTATATCAATTATCTTGTACAATGCAAAACCGAGACATGCGCCGGTAATTGCGGATAATGAAGAGATTTGCCCGGATGTACCGATAAATTTTTTGATTTTTTTTGATACTTCTTCGGCACTGTTATTTTCCTTTATCCAAATTATTATATCCGAATCTACCGTTCCGGTTTCTGCCGCGGTTGATATTCCGTATACAAACCCCGCCGTTATGAGAAGTAAGTATCGGTCTGTATTTAAAACCAAAAGATAAGTTCCCGTAAGCAAAACCTGAGATACTATATAAATATATTTTTTGGGGAATTTATCGGCCAAAACTCCTGACGGATATTCAAATATAACCACACCAAAAGAAAAAAAGCCTGAATAATCGCAATTTTAAAATAATCCATTCCCTTATCAAGGAAAATCAGTGTCAGAAACGCATGCGGCATTGCAATTGCCATGCTTTTCATAGTCAATGCGGCAAAATAAAATATTATTGAAGATTTTGTGTCACTCGCACACTTTACATTTTTCATTTCTGCACATTTTCACCTTTTCTGTATTAAATTCAAGGTTTCCGATTCCTACTCTGTTGTTTAAAGAATTAATTCCGGCGTAATCTTCCGCAAAAAACTTTAAAATATCTGTCATTGCCATTGCTGATGCCATAGCACTGTTCATAAATGAAGATGGAACTTTATATTTTGAATTAAATTCTTTCAAATCTTTATATCCATTTTCTTCATAATCAGCTCCGATATCATTGCAAAAAGGACATGCTCCCATTGTAGGAATAAAAAAAGGACCTATAACTGAATAATCATATTTCCGTCATTGTATTTTTCAACAATCTTTTTTAATATATCATAATCGGCGAATTTCGCAATACCCACATAATCAACAGCATCAAACCGATTATTTAAATGTTCAATAACAGCGTCAACTTTCTTTTTTCAGTATATATATAGTCAAGTGTTTTTTTATTTTTTTATTTTTGACAGAAAAAATCTTACATTCAGTCCAACATAATATGTAACCCGTCAAATCATTCTTCCCAGCTACGGCAAAAGGGTATTTCCAAAACAAAAAAGCACATGGATTTTTATTTCCATGCACCTTACGCTATTGTCAATGATATTCGCAATCCGCTTCGCTGCTTGCTCATATAAAAGCAGCACTACATGCTTTACGAGGTACTGAGCCCCCACCACCTCGTTCAAGAGCCCCCGCCGCCAAAAGGCAGTGGGGGCTCTTGAACTTTTATAAAATATTTAATTAAAGCAGTCTTAGTA
>CAVJHK010000008.1:16431-34206 GCA_963649295.1 Lachnospiraceae bacterium
CTTAGTAACTGCACCAGCTCATGTGGCTCCTGGTCTTTTGAAGTGGTTTGTCTGGCATCAAACTGTGAAAAACTGTTATTATTATAATATTTCAACAGTTTATCGTCATTATTTGCCTCAAGGAATACCACCATTCCTCCACCCATATACTGCATTTCTTCAATAACCGACCATGCCAGTTCCAACATCTCTGCTCCGGTAATTCTATTGTTTCGACCTTCAGCAAAGTTCTTGCCAAGCTGTGCAATCAAATATGCTGACATTGTATATGTCTGTGATTTTTCATCCAACTCACTTATTCTCAGCAATTTTCTTTTTACTGTGTTGCTTACGTTTTCACCTCTCACAGTCAATGGCTTCAATGCTATACTAAAATAACCTATCAGTTCCACTTCTTCATTAGAAAAGACCAAATATGTAACAGACTGATTCTTTTTAGTAAACTCTATTGCATTTTTCTTCAAAAAATGTTCAACATCCGGATTCTTTGGACATGAAAAATCGGAGAACAATCTGACAAGCGCAGGCTCTCCGACTTCTTCATCAGTTCCTAAAGCTAAATATTCACGAATGTTAATCATCGTATAATTATCTCTGACCGACATCCGCTTTTTTCCTCTTTTCCATAAATTTTCTCAACTCTGCTTCTCCTTTTATCTGTCTCATAGATACCGGAGTGCGCACCGGGCGATTATTGGCAGAATTCTCTATCGCATCGACAAACATCTCTACCTGCTTCTGACCGGATATGATAAAATTCTTCGTGATACTGGAAGTTGCCATATAAACACCTCCTTTAATTAGTATGGCTGTTTTTGCCTGTTACTCAATGTAATTTGCATTCTTTTCCATTTTTATTCTATTACGGAAATGTCCGCTTTGCAACACAAAAATTACAAAATTTTGTTATGGTAAAATAAAGTTATAACTCCGCAGTTATTTACATGGCACTTTGCACGTCGACATATTTTCCCACCGTTGAGTCGTCCATGTTGAAGGTATAGTTACTAACGTTATTCTATTCTCAACCACGAGTCTATTTCTTGCTTTTTTCTTGAATTGTACCATGAATTCTCTCGTTTTGCATAAAAAAACACTCACCGATCGCTAAATGCCTTTTATCATTATTTTATTATTTCTTGCAGGTTCGATATGTTTTTATAAAAATGATCTTTTCGGCTGTTTTCGCTTTTTATGATAACAGCCAATCAAGTAAATTCAAAGATTTGATGCCATCATAAGAATTTATATAACTTCTGTCCATCGATAATATAATTTTTTCATAGTTGTCGCCAATCATACGAAGCGGTCTTAATTCCCTATCTCTCGTTTCTTGTGAGAGCATACTTTCCGTTACCTGAATATATAGTTTCTCATTCGGCTTTTCGGCAACAAAATCCACTTCCGTTTCTCCCACTTTCCCGATGTATACACTATAATCTCTCCTGATAAGCTCCAAAAATACAATGTTTTCTAAGATATGCCCCCTGTCAGCATCACGGTAGCCAAGTAACATATTACGAAAGCCCATGTCTATGATATAATTCTTTTCCAACGTTTTTAATAACTTTTTTCCTTTTACATCATATCTGCGGGCAGAATAAAAAACAAACGCGCTGCATAGCATATCAATATATTTATCGACCGTTTTACCGGCAATATTTTTACCTTTTTTATTCAAATCGCCTTCATTAGACAATACTTTGCCTATACTGTTCGATGAAGTTATACTTCCGATGTTCGAACAAAGAAACAATACAATTTTTTTGAGCGTCGTTTGGTCTGCCTGACTGTTACGCTGTAAAATATCTCTCAGCACAACCGTGGAATATATACCTTCGAGCGCTTGGTTACTCCTTGCCTCATTAAATTGATATTCTCTTAAAACAGGCATTCCGCCAAACTGCAAATACTTTTGAAACTTTTCCTCCGTCGTAACAGCCGCATCAAAATTATAAAAATTCAAAAACTCTTTGAAGGATAACGGCAGCATACGTATTTCCACATATCTTCCTGAAAGAAGCGTTGAAAATTCAGTAGATAATAAATATGCATTCGAACCAGTAATATAAATATCCACATCAAAATCAAGACGAAAAGACTCTATTGCCTTCTCCCAGTGTTCGACAGCCTGCAATTCGTCAAATATCAGATAGATTTTCCCGATCTTTGGTATACGCTCACTGACATAGTCATAAAAATTAATATAATTAGAAATATTGCGATAACGCAATGATTCTAAGTTCATATGAATAATATTTTCATCCGGCACACCGTTTTGTGAAAGATATTGATGAAACAAGTCCAAAAGCGATGACTTACCGCATCTGCGAATTCCCGTAATTATTTTAACTAAGTCAACATCTTTATTTTGTATCAGCTGTTTTAAATATTCAGGGCGATTTATGAGTTCAGTCATAGCTACCTCCTACTCTTCTTACTTAAGAAGTATACTAAAAAAGAAAAATTCGTCAAGACTTTCAGACTTGTAAGTCCAAAACTATCTTAAAATACATTGTTTCAGACTTGTAAGTCCAAAACTTTTTTATCCTGTATTTTACGATACAATGATACTGCTTATCGGAAGTTGCCTTTTGACTTCCCGATAAGTTATAATGCATTCATATAAAACCCAATCATCCTTCAAACTCATCGGAGGTTTCGCATGGCAAACGTTCTTACTGAGATCCTTAAAAATTTATATAAAAATCCCGACGCATACAGAGAAGCGTCTAAGGACAGCTTGTCACAGGCAAAAAATGCTCATGTATTGCCTGCGCACGGCAATATGTCTAATTTTAATGCAATTGCGGATAATGCCCTAATCCGGGGACTTATTACCGATATAAGAAGAGACAGCATTACGCTTTTGCTTACAGACAACGAAATCGTTACCGCCCGTCTTGCGGCTCCTCTTCCTCTTTCAATCGGCGAAACCGCCTCATTTTCAGTCGCCAAAAGAGAAGAGAATCAGATTATTTTAAGCCTGTGCAAAAATAATGACATTAAGGACAACCCGATTGTCCCGAGTTCCGAAAACATATTAAAAAAATTGGGATTTACCGTATCAGACAAAAACATTGAAATCGTTAAAAGCCTATTACAGCTTAAAGCACCCATATCAAAAGATAGCATTAAAGCAATTGTTACGCTTTTGGGGAAATTTCCGTCTACTTCCGTTTCCGATATTATATTGCTAAAAATCACGGATATACCCGTAACGCAAAGAAATTTGGAATTTGTCGGTCTGTTTTCCGAAAGCATTATTTCGGAAACCAAAAATGCGATTAACGAAATTGCAGATGCAATAAATAAAGAAACAAATCCCTCTGTACAAAGCGAACTAAAAAAAGAATTTGAAAAAATATTGAATGACATTTTTAACCGTGAACCGGGCTCAGACGCCGGTATGTCAAATACTCATGACGCCGTTAATTTTAATTCTCCGGATGTAAAAACATTTGTTTCTGCCTCCGACGAATCAAGCTCTCCTATGCCGGACGACCTGCCCAATTTTTCCGACAAGCCCGGTTTAACAAATTCCTTTACCTTACCGGTCTCTTCCGACACCGAATCCGATTTAAAGGATGCCCACACTGAAATTTCGCAAAAAAATGATTTTAAATCAGATTTAAATGATGCTTTTAAGTCCTTCTTTTTGACACCCAAAGAAATATCAAAAAAAGAAAACTTGCAAAATATAAATAAGCATCTTATGTCTCTTGCGGCTGAGCTTAAAAAAATGTCAGAGAAATTCACCGAAACCTTAGATGAAAATACCGACACAAAAGAATTTTTGCATACAGAAAGACTTATAACGCATGCAAAGCTTATGGATTATGTAAATTCCGTATTTCCTTTTATGTTTATTCCGATTTCCTTCAAAAACGAAAATACCGAATCCGAGCTTTATGTATATGAGAGAAAAAAGAATTTTAATGCTTCCGATTCCGTAAGCGTATGCCTTCATCTCGCAATGAAGAAGCTTGGGGACACTGATATATTTATTACTCTCTCCGGATCAGCCTTAAATATAAATATATCCGCCGCAAACGAAATATCAAAAAAAGTATTTGAAAGCGAAATCGATACGCTCTCAAATACTTTAAACGAAAAAGGTTTTAAATTAACATGTTCCGTAGGTGTTACTAAAGACAAAATAACCGGTCCCGACAAATTATTAAAATTTATTGACACATGTGACTATGGTGACATACAAAATTACACATTTGACGTAAGGACCTAATATATCATCAGATTCCCACCATAAAGAATTCAAAATGCATGTCGCAGTCGCTCTTTATGAGATACCTGTCATGAGTTCTTGCGCCCCAGGAATCGTCACCGCCCACACCCATTTGAATCTTGTTTATGCGGATTATCGTATAATGAATATCGGGAAGCTCATACAGGTGCTTTGCATTTTCAAGCTCGTTCGGAGTATAAGGTAAAACGGACATCTCAAAATTGTCCCCCGCAAAAACCATACCTTTACCATGTCTGTCGGTAATTTGTGCAAATCTGACACCCGTGCGGTTTCCGCATTCCTGCGGCATGAGATAGGGAGTCACGTTTTCGGAGGATTTAAATTCATATATTCCGAGTCTTGCGCCCGAACGCCTGTCAAGCATACATTCGTCCGGTCCTTCACCGTAATAACGCACATTTTCGTAATCTGCGGGAAGCGTAAACATAAGCCCGAATTCAGGCATATCGGGTGCGTCCTTTACTCCCTTATAATCCATCTCGGCTTCAATTATTCCGTTATCAAATACCGTATATGACACATATAGCTCTGCGCCCGGAATTTCCGGAAGGCGGTATTTTGTCACAATCTTATTTCCTTCTGCCTTAAAATCCGAAATTGCTGCATAATCGGATGCTATCTTCCATTTGCCGAGGCGTGCGGGAGCACCGTTTCCCATATCGTTATCCGTTGGCGCACGCCAGAAATTCGGCTTCGGACATAAGAAAAAGAATTCCTTTCCTTTAACGTTCATCGAAAGGAAGCCGCCGTTTCTCTTTGAAAAGATATATTGAAAATCATCTCCGTGAAATGCCACATTGTAATCACAGTCAATAATTTTTACTTTTCTTAATGCCGTCCCCGCATTGTCACATAACATATCCAATCCGGGATTTTTTGTATTCACGTTAAATGTATATTCGCCGAATGCGATTTCATATCCCGCATCCGCCCAGTCGGTATCATAGGAAAGCGCAAAAGACACATTTATCGTATACTCACCGGGGCAATCAAAATATTCGGAATTTTCGTCAAAAAGCAGAATTTCCGTTTTTTCACCCGGAGCAGCAGACACATTTCTCGCCTCCACCGTCACCGTTTCTCCGTTACGCAAAAGAGTCACAAAGCAGTCAAAATCCGAAAGATTCGTAAAAAGATAATAGTTTGTAATTTCCGCCGTATCGCGATTTACCTTTATCCCGATGTTTTGATAATTAAATTTTACGTCCTGCATCTTAGGGGAATTCGTTCTGTCCGCAAAAACAATTCCGTCACCGCAAAAATTGTAATCGTTAGGCTTATCATGAAAATCTCCGCCATATCCCATATATTCTTCGCCGTAGCGGTTTTTCTTAACAAACGCCTGGTCAATATAATCCCAAATGAATCCGCCCTGGTACTTATCGATTTCATGAGTCATATGTGTATATTCATCCATTGCCCCGAGCGAATTTCCCATCGCATGCATATATTCGCACAAAATGAAAGGCTTTTCGGGATGCTCACAGATAAATTTTTTCACATCCCAAGGCTTTGTATACATCTGACTTTCAACATCGGACGTCTCATTATAGGTTCTTTCGTGGCAGATTCCTTCGTAATGCACAAGTCTTGTATTGTCGCGTTCCTTAAAGAGCTTTGACATAAGATAAATATTTTCGCCGCCGCACGACTCGTTGCCGCATGACCAAAAAAGCACGCATGCATGGTTTTTGTCGCGTTCCTGCATCGAACGCGCTCTGTCAAGGCATGCCGTACGCCATACGGGGTTGCTGCCGGGAAGAGTGGTTTCGGTGGGACGTCCTATAACCGACCAGGTGCCGTGAGTTTCGAGATTGCATTCGTCTATTACATAAATTCCGTATTTGTCGCACAAATCGTAAAAGAACGTTTGATCGGGATAATGACACGTACGAACGGCATTTATATTATGCCTCTTCATATTTATGATATCACGCTCGGTATCCCGATACGAAACAGTGCGTCCCGTGTCCGCACTCATCTCGTGGCGGTTTACGCCGTTAAAAACAATTCTTTTTCCGTTAAGCGTAAGGACACCGTTTGATATTTCAAAACGTCTGAAGCCGATTTGCTGTTCGGAAATTTCTGTTATCGCATTTTCCTCTCCCTTAAGAATTATCTTGAGATCATAAAGATTCGGATATTCCGCGCTCCATGCGTCCACTTCCCCGCAGTCGAGAGTAACATTATATATGCCGTCCGTAACCCGGATTTCCTTTTTTACGATTTCTGTATCAAACGAGCTTAACGTAATTTCTGCAATCGCATTTAATTTCTTTTCGGATTTGACCGTAAATTCAAGGTCAAGCTTTCCTGTCTCGTTATCCTTATTTAAAATCCCTTTTGCAAATATGTCAAAAATAGTAATTTCCGGAACAACATAAATAAATACATCCCTGAAAAGCCCCGAAAACCTAAAGAAATCCTGATCTTCAAGCCACGAGCTTGACGTAAATCTGTAAACCTGTACCGAAAGCCTGTTTATATGGTCAAAGTCTACCGCATCCGTAAGTTCAAAATCGTGAGGTGTAAACGAGTCTTCCGAATATCCGATAAATTTTCCGTTAAGCCAAACCGCTATTCCGCTTTCCGCTCCCTGGAAGCTTACAAAAATTCTTTTTCCTTTATTCTTTTTGTCTAATTTGAATTCTTTTACATAACTAGCGGTCGGATTAAATTCCGTGGGCACTTCCCCGTTCTTTAGATCCTCATGTCCGTCCCAGGGATACATAAAATTATTGTAGGCGGGATGTCCGTATCCCTGCATCTCAATCGACAAAGGCACCGTCACATCATTAAAGGCCGAAAGATCGTAATCGTTATTTTGGAAACCTGCCGGAACCATATTTAAATTTTTTGCATAATGCATCTTCCAGGTGCCGTTTAAAGATATTTTTTCGTTTGACGACCTGTGGGAAGAATGCGCGGGAACGCGGTTAACGCTTACCGTTTCGATATCTCTCAAAAAATCATAATTCATTTCCATAATCTTCTCCTTTATCCGATACATTTTCTTACAGATTCCAAATAGCTTTCGGGAACCTTTAAATTGCCACGTCCGATGCCGATTTTGATATCCGGCTTGTTTCCCCCGTGAAAGTCGGAACCGCCGCTTGCCGCAAGCGAATAAATTTTTGCAAAGCCCTGCAGTGTGTCTTTGTCCGCTTCCTTATTCGTTGAATGAAGCACTTCTATGCCCTTTAATCCTGCGGGAACAAGTATTTCCTTTAGGAGTTCATTTATCTCGTCCAAATTAAAATCATAAAGCATGGGATGTGCCAAAATCGGCACACCGCCCGCATTAAGTATTGTTTTTACCGTGCGTTCCGGTGTCAGGTACGCTCTCGGAACATAGCATGTGGCACTTCTGTCAAGATATTTTTTAAATGCCTCGTTTTTATCCTTTACATAGCCCTTTTCGGTAAGCACTCTCGCAAAATGCGCTCTTGTGATTACTGTATCGGGATTGCCTTCCTTTAATTCATCAAGCGTCATATGGATTCCGAGCTTATCAAATTTTGAAAGCATCTTAAGATTTCTTTCCTCACGCTTAAAAACTGTTTCATCCAAAGTCTTTTGAAGCTCTTTATTTTCGGGATCGATAAAAAGTCCCAAAATATGAATGTCACGATTTTTATATCCCGCCGAAATCTCGATTCCGGGGACAAATTCCATATCGATATTTTTGTCTGTTTTTTTTATTTTCTCCAGTTCCGCTGCCGCACTAACTATTCCCCGCGTTGTATCGTGGTCGGTAAGCGCAAAGGCTTTTAGGTGCGCCATAGCCGCAAGACGCACAACTTCCGCAGGCGTACACGTTCCGTCCGATGCCGTCGAATGGGTATGAAGATCGACATATCTTTGCATTTTTGCCTCCGAATAAAAGTCAGCTGCCCTTCACGCAGCTGATAAAAAATAGTTATTGTATATTTTCTTTATTTAAAACAGATAATTCGTAATCCGCTCTCTTTATCATATAGAGTGCGATTCCTATTGTCGAAAAAAGTACAGCCGCACCCGATACGGATGTGATCACTCTTCTTGTACTTTCCGTATTTTCGTGTCCGAATGCCGAAAACATTGCAGTTTCAAGTGAAAGAACGGATACGAATGCCGCTATAAGGTTCACCGCTTTTGCGGCAGAAAGAAGCGGACTATTATAACGCCTGTACATTATCACGTTTACAATTGCCGTTACCGTAAATATCGTTGTCATGACCGAAAGCCCGATTGTATATATATGATTGTAAGAAAATCCCATATCGTCAATCACGATAAGACAAACTATGACGGCAAGAAAAAGATTCATCGGAATGAACAAATATCCGCAAAGCCGGTATCTTTTATATTCCGTGATTATATTTCTTGCTTCTTTTGTAATGGCTTCGCAATTCAAAACAAGCGCGCGTATAAGCACCAAAAAGAAATAATATCCCGCAAGCGAATAAAACCAAAGCGACTTATACGTGATTCCCGACGCAAGCTGGATCAAAGCCATCATAAAATTCATAACTATCGAAAAATAAAGGGATATCTCGGTTCGGAGCCTTTCGTTTGTGCTTATGAGCGTTGCCGTTTTTAAGACAAACCTTTCGAACTTTTTCATGCCGCTCTCGTTATCCGTTCTCTTCTTTTTGCCCTGTAAATATCATATACAACACCCACAATTGCGATTACGGCAGTCACAACAAGAAGTATTATATAGGGAAAAGTCATCTTAAGTATGAGATAAGAAATCAAATCAAGTGCAACAATAATCGCGATCAGGACAATGCTTTGATAAGTTTGCCTTTTTTCGATTTTGTATCTCGGTCCGTCCTGACCGTTTGCAAACATCACAAAACCGTTGTTTTCCAAAACTCTTTGGGCGGCAATATTTCCGGGTGCGGTTTCTCCCATCACGACGAATACGTCTTTTTGCGAAAATGCCCAATTTATTACGGCGCCGAGTGCTTCGGTCATATACCCCTGCCTTTGCATGCCGGGCAGTACCGCATATTTCACTTCAACAACGCCGTTCTTTTCGGGTCCGTTAAACGAAACATCCCCAAGTGCCTTTTGATTTTCTTTTAAAATTATTTTCCAGGGCGTAAACCAAATATAATCCTCGGGTTCATTCTCGCAATTTTTAAGCATTTCCTTGTATGCTGCTTTTGCGGCCTCGTTTTTTTCTTCTTTTATCTGTAATTCCAATTCTTCTTCTGTCATAGGAACAATAAAAAGTCTTTCGGTTTTTAAACAGATTTGTTTTTTCAAAATTTAAATCCTCCGTTTCAATCGACTTTATAAGCGTATTTCCTCAATTCCTCGCAATTATAACAAATATCGTCCGAAAACGCCATATTACCCCAAAAAAACTTGTAAAATCTTTATTTATAAAGCGCAACCGGTGCACAACAATTTAATCAAGTATCGTTTCCATTGCGGTCATATACGGTTTCATTCCCATTTTTTCATAAAATGCGCGTGCACCCGGATTACATTCCCACACATGAAGCGTCACGGAATAACATCCGATTTTTTTTGCATATTCCTTTACATAATCAAACAATTTTTCGCCTGCGCCCATACGTCTAAAATTAAAGTCAACACAAATATCGTCTATATACAAATCCGTTCTCTTTGTGAGAGATCTTTTTCCGTTGCTTTTTGTAATTTCGGTCATTGCATATCCTATCACAAGATCCTTGTCCTTTAATGCCGCAACAAACACGGAACGCACAGGATCACTTAAAATTTTTTTTAAATCCTCCCGCTCATACTTTCTTCTTCCGTCAATAAATAGATCCGGACGCTTTTCGGCATGCACATGATTTACTTCGACAAGAAGCTCCAAAATTCTTTCAATGTCCTTTGTTTCCGCATATCTTACCAAAATACCGTCATTCATGATTTTTTCCCTCTTTTGTTACTAATCTATATTTTACTGCTCATACATATTTTATTGCTCATACATATTTTATTGCATGTCATATTCGTCAAGAAAATTATGCACCACTCCATCCTTTTTGTATGCAATAACCGTGCTCAAATTAACATTTGTAACGCTGTTAAAAATATTGCTTTCCACAAAAGGATTTGTTTGTTTCAGTTCCTTTATTAAATTTTTTACTTCTTTTCTTTTTGACATGCTTTCATGCGTGTTTGTGTCATATTGAATTTGTTCCGTAAATCGGCAGGCGCATTGAAGAAAATGAAGTTCATTATAATCACGCCAGGAAATAATATCTTCCTCACGCACAAGATACATAGGTCGAATCAGTTCCATTCCCGGAAAATTTGTTGAGTGAAGCTTCGGCATCATCGTCTGCACCTGTGCTCCGTACAGCATTCCCATGAGAATTGTCTCGATCACGTCGTCATAATGGTGTCCAAGGGCAATTTTATTGCATCCCATACTTTTTGCCATATTATAAAGATGCCCCCTTCTCATCCTTGCACACAAATAACAGGGAGATTTTTCGATATTTACGACCGACTCAAATATATCCGTTTCAAAAATATTTATCGGAACCTTTAATTTCTTCGCATTTTCTTCAATAAGCTCACGGTTTTTTTTGTTGTATCCGGGGTCCATCACAATAAAGTACAAATCAAAGTTAAACTTGTTGTGACGCTTCAGCTCTTCAAAGCACTTTGCCATAAGCCATGAATCCTTGCCGCCGGAAATACATACGGCGATCTTGTCACCCGGCTTTACAAGCTCGTATTCACGAATCGCTCGCGTAAAATTACACCAGATTGACTTATGGAATTTTTTTCTTATGCTCTCTTCGACTTTTTCGTAAAACTCAAGCTCTTTTTGCATGTAAATTTCTCCGTATCAAAATTTCACTTTCGGTATTTTATCACAAAAAAATATGTTTTCAATCCTATTGACAGAGGGATTATTATCCGTTTGCTCAAATTTTTCTTGCAAATTTCCAAATTTCATTATATTATTCTCTTTGCAACAAACAGTACTGCACTTTTTTTTAAGTGGAGGACTAAATTTGATAACAAGAGAACAAATCATTCCGGAACTCGGAAAAAAATATCCCGACTACGAATTTTCGCTGTCGGAGATAACCAAGAACGGGCATGTCAAAATGAATGCCATAGCAATCAAAAACAGCACGCGCCTTTCGCCGCAAATCTATACGGACGGCATTTTGGAAAAAGCAAATTCCTTAAATGACGCCGTTGACAAAATCTGTCACATAATCGACAATGATCTCACTCCGTCAATCAACATTGATCTCATCACTTCCCCCGAATTTATCAAAGAACATCTTCGTATAGGTATCCAGGAGTCTTCCGACGAATTTATTGTAAAAAATCCCGTAAAAGAATACGAAGGAATCGAACAATATCTTTATTATATGGGCAAAGCCGATGACGGCACATCATGGTCGGTAAAAATCCGCCCGGATTTGTTTGCGACTTTGGGAATTACTGAAACTCTCGCCTGGGAACTTGCTTTTAAGCATACGCATGAAGCCATAAGCATCACAAGCATGTATGACCTCTTAAGGGAAGTATATCCCACGGAACTGCTCCTTGACCTTTCCGAAACACAGGACATCGAAATGTATATTTTGACAAATAAGGAACGCCTTCGCGGTGCGGCATCGATTCTCGATTTTGACTACCTTAAAGATTTTGCCGAAAACATGGATTGCAGGAGCATTGCCGTTCTCCCGAGCAGCATCCACGAATGTATTCTTATTCCCGTGCGCGAAAATACCGACACAAGCGGCTTTAGTGATATGGTACGGGAAGTAAACCTATCTGAACTCGCTCCTGAAGACGTGCTTGTAAACAGAGCATATATTTTAAATTTTTAGCAAAAAAGCAAATATCCGGTAAAAAGTATCCCTCATAACAAAAAATAGCCTTAAATTAAAAAATTTAAGGCTATTTTATTTTGTTTCATATTGACAGAAAATAAAAAACAACTTCTTATAACCGGTTATGGCATCAATATTCCACAATCGGATTATCAAGTTCCTGCTTAAATTCTTCCGCCCAATTTACAAAACTTTCGTTCGGATCGGAATATCCGCAAAGCGTATCGTAAGCCGCCGATTTGATTGCCGAGAATTTTCCGCTGAAATCCGTCCTTACGCGCCCGAGCGCCCAGTCAAAAAGTGCGGCAGATTGGGAATCATCAAATAAATCTTCACCTTTTACAGGCATATCCGCAGAAGATTCGCTCTTCATCCATTCGGTTCCGTTATCCGATGCCATACTCATAAAATCATATATAAGGCTTGAGATGCCTTCCGGATAAATATTCTTTTCGTTACACGAAGACTTGACGGCCGCGGTTATTGTCCATGACGTATCCGGAATAAAATAATTTTCGGACAGTGTTTTATAATCGCCATCTTTTGTGATATTTTCTCCCCAGGGAAAATAAATAATTCCAAGGCTCTTGTCTCCGATTTCCCTCAACTCATCTACGCTTATACACTTAATCACAATCCTTGCGTCATCAAATCCGTCCGCAACGGTAAGATTTACCAGGTTTCCGTATTCATCATATTCCGCTTCCATGGGAAATGCGAGTCCAAGTGTCTCAAGCTTTTGATAAAAAGTAACCGCAGTTACCGCTTCTTCGGTCAAAAGCCCTGTATCAAACGTATCGGAAACCATATTTACACCTGCTGCTCCGAGTGCCATAACAAGCCATTTGTAAGGACTCATTCCTATCGGATATACGTCTTCCGGCAAAGCTTCATATAATGCGGTTAAATAATTTTCAAAATCATCGTAGTTCCATTTTCCGTTCACAAACATTTCGGTGGGATTTGCAATACCAAGCTCGTTAATATAATTCCTGTCATATACAAGCACATATCCGTCTCCGAGCACTTCATAACAGACTCCGTATACGTGTCTGTTGTATGTTGCGGCATCCGTATAAACAGATGAAAGTCCCAAATTCCTGTAACACTTTGTAAGGTCCAAAAAGATCTTATTGCTGCAGGCATCATAAAAATAATCGGAATCAATGCTTACTATATCGATGCCTGTTTCGGATTTTTTGGATGCGTTCATGATTTCCGTCACAGGATTTAATTCACCATAATCCGGATCTTCAAATATAACATCCGACACCTTAAGAGTAACATTATATTTTTCTTCGACATATTTTTTTGCGGAAGCAATCCTCTCTGAATCCGAATCCAGTTCATCCCATATTCCGCCTCTGCAATAAAGTGTCACTCCGTTCATGTTCATGACATCGGGAGTGGGGGTCGCTATAACCGTTTCTTCCTGATTTTCGGTATTTTTACCGTTAATATACGATTTTATAATATCGGATATTTTGCCCGCATACGGCCACCCAAAATAAAACACACATCCGACAATCAAAAAAACAAATATCGTATGTATAAAACTATTCTTCTTCTTTTTTGTTTTTTTGTCCTTTTTCATTGTCTCTCACCCTGTCATATTCCGCCATGGCGCTTTCTATAAGCTCCCGCTCGTTCATATGATACTTTACGCCGTTTATTTCCTGATAATCCTCATGCCCTTTTCCGGCAAGTATTATGACATCTCCGTCTTTTGCGTTCAAAAAAGCATATTTAACGGCTTCTTTGCGATCGGGAATTTCTATATATTTGCCGTCAAACTTATTTATTCCCGTAACTATGTCTTTGATTATGAGATTCGGATCTTCATCACGGGGATTGTCTGACGTAACTATTATAAAATCGGAAACCAAAGCCGCCACCTCTCCCATCTCGTATCTGCGCGATTTTGACCTGTTTCCGCCGCAGCCGAACAGACATACAAGTCTCCGTGGAGAATAAGCCTTTAGCGTTTCAAGAAGGCTCTTTAGTGCCATGCCGTTATGTGCATAATCAATCATTACCGCAAAATGAACGGGATATTTTGACATGTTCTTAATATCTATTATCTCCGTTCTGCCGTTTACATATACATTGCAAAGTGCCTGCTTTATTATATTTATGTCAATGCCGATTTCTGAGCATACCGATAATGCTGCAAGAGAATTATAAACCGAAAAAAGCCCCGGCATATTTAACATGATTTCTGCATTTATTTTCCCGGATAAACCGTATTTTGTGTCAAGCTCACCATGATTTAACAAGAATTTTGTGTCATAGGCTCTGTAATCCGCTTTTTCGTTAAATCCGTAAGTTACGGATTTACACGCTGCACCACTCATTATTCCGTCAATATGTTCGGAATCGATATTAAAAATCCCCACCTTGCACATTTTAAAAAGTGTGCTCTTCCAATACATATATTCGTTAAAATCCTTGTGTTCATTTTTGCCTATATGGTCAGGCTCCAGGTTCGTAAAAATTCCGTAATCAAAATCGATTCCGTAAACTCTCCCCTGCATAAGCCCCTGCGACGAAACTTCCATAACAACGGCTTTTGTGCCCAAATCCACCATTTCCCTAAAATATTTTTGAACCATATAAGACTCGGGCGTCGTGTTTGATGACGGAATATGTCTGTCCCCGATTATGGTTTCCACGGTTCCGATAAGCCCGGTCACTATCCCTGCGGTATCAAGAATCTTTTTTACCATATAGGAGGTTGTTGTTTTCCCCTTTGTTCCCGTAATTCCGATCGTAATAAGTTTTTTTGCGGGATTTCCGAAATAATTTGCCGAAATCACGGAAAGCGCCCTTCTTGAATCATTGACTCTCACAATTGTAAGATTTTTAAATTCATCGGATGCCTTAATTTTATCAAAATCCTTGATTTTGCTTAAATCTTTTTCGATAACAACAGCACACGCGCCCTTTTTTACAACACTTTCAAGTGCATCATGAGAATCAAATGCTGCGCCCTTTATGCATACAAAGAGTGAGCATGACGTCACCCGTCTTGTGTCATAAATGACTTCGGAAACATCTGTGTCCGAAGTTCCCTTCACAATTTCATATTTAATACCTTTTATCAAATCAATAAGTTTCATTTTGGTCACGCTTCATGTCTTATTTGTAATAATTATCTGATAAGGCGAACGCTTTAAAACACTTATCGCCGCCTCGGTTTTAAGGCTATCCATATGTACAAAAGGATCGTCCATTATTATAAAAGGCTTTTCCTTAAGATACATCGAATCCATAAGAGTAAGGCGCATGGAAAGCCCGAGAATATCCCTTATTCCGTCGCTGAAGGCTTCTTCCGCTCGGGTTTCCCCGGCCTCCGATATGCTTATCTCATAATTTGCGGAAAGTTTGCATGTTTCGTCTGTGCCCTTCACGATATCCGAAAAATATTTTCCGAATCCCGCACGCACGGGCTCGATAAATTTTAACGAAAAGCTTACCTTCGCCTTTTCCAAAAGGTCAAGTGCCTGCTTTGCATATGAAAGTTTTTTTAGGCCGTCCTCGTATTTTTCGTTAAGTTCCTTTGCTTTTGCTCCCGAATTATCGGAAATCGTAAGTTCTTCAAGGAGAAACTCGCGTCTTTTTTCGAGCTTCCTTATTTCCGCATCCGTATTATCGATATTTTGCAATATATTTTTTCTTTCTTCGTCTGTATTCTTAAGAGAAAACGAGGCTTCGGGCATTTCGGAAAGCCTTTGCAATTCGTTTACGTCGACGGAGCTCACAAAGTTCATATATTCATATTCCGCCTCGGAGCAGTTTTGAGTTTTTATATTTTCCTCTTTTGTGAGGCTCACTTCACGCTTTTTTGTAAACATGATTCCGAGCATAATGAGGATTATTCCCGCAACAATAATAAATATGCCGACAAATATGCTTTGTAAAACAGAAAATGCAATTCCCGCCGCCGAAAGCATAAGTCCCACGATAAAAAGAGATATGGGAAGAATCAGATTCAAATCGGACTCTTTTTCCCTGTCTGTCATGGCTTTTTCGTACATATGAAGAAGATTTTTGTATTTTTCGTACGTTAATGCCGCTTCCTTGCACTTTACGATTTTTGACTGCAAAACAAGTACTTCTTCGTTTTTGTCCTCGAGGCTCTTTTTTTCGTTACGAAGGTGAGTCAGAGTATTGTCAACATCCAGAAGTTCATTTTTGATGCTTCCGGCAAACCTTGACTTTACAAGATTTTCCGTCATTTCGCTTTTGATTTTCGAGAGCGCTCCCGTCTTTCTTTCGTCGGAATTTTTGTTTATATAATCCTTTAAAGATTTCTGCGCAGCCGTAAAATTCTTCATGTCCGCATAAATCATTGATACATCGCCGATTTTTGCATTTATGTCATCGGTTATGGACGTTCTTGGGCCACCGTTTCCCAAAAAAGCCGTTTTCATAAACGATTCCGCATTTATTCCAAAAAGCTCATCGCCGAGATATTCGTCAAAATCGGAAGTTTTAAGAAGCGTATCCGCATCCGTAATCAGAAAGGTATCATCCGTCGCACGTTTTCTGCCGAAGGTACGTGTTACTTCATACGACCTTCCGTTTGAACAAAAAATCAAACTTCCGCCGTATACTCCCCCGTTCCAAGGCGCATAAATTTCACGATATTTTTTTGTTGCTTTGTCGTCAAAGCCGTAAAACATGGCAAGAACAAAAATCGAAAAGGTAGTTTTGCCCCAACCGTTTTCTTCCGTAATATAATTTAATCCGTCAATAAAATCCCTGTCGAAATTATACAATTTTCCGAAATTTTCTATATGAACCGAAAGCAGCTTCAACTTTTTTCCCCCATAAGCGCGTCTATTCCCATTTTTATGATGCATGCCTTATCCGTATCGGACAAATCCGCATTTTGCACAAGTCTTATATATTCACCCTTAAGACTCATGTCGTTTTTGTAGGAATCATAATCCACATAAGAACTTGTTTTATCGACGATTTTAACGACTTTTGCCGTTTCCTTAAAGCAGGCAAGAATATAATCTAAATTTTTATCGACAAAAACATCCGTTTTCCCGCATAAAACTATCTTTAAAAAATCGTTCGGATCGATTTCCGTTTCATTAAGAACGCTCTCAATTCTTTCTGCGATGTCGGTTGTGCCGTTCGCACCCGTAATATCTGCATTAATTTCTATCATTTGCCGTGCGGCAAAAGGGACAAACGTATAAGCGGCATTCAAAATTTCTTCGTTAATGTCAGCAATATAAAATCCGTGTTCTCCGCATTCATCAAAGCCCCTTCCCTCAAGGCATCCTGGATAAACAATCATTCCCCTTTCATCCAGCGGCATCGTAATTCTTTTATGAATATGACCGAGCGCCAAATAATCTATTCCTTTATTTTTTAATTTTCCGAAATCGATGCATTCCGCAAAAGAAGCTGAGCCCAATGCCTTATCTTCACCGTGCAGCATCAAAATATTGAATTTTGTTTCATCAAAATTTAATTCGTCATAAAAGCTCTTATAATTCTTTTCCGTAAGCTTTAATGAATAAAGAACAATCGTTCCCGCATCATTTAAGGAAATGCCCCTTAAATTCTCGTCAAATACAACAATATTTTTTGGTAAATCCTTTTTCTTTGCCAAAAAATTATTTGCGTCATGATTCCCGGGAACATAATAAAACATAATCT